>JACVSB010000222.1 GCA_014534155.1 Thermoleophilia bacterium | reverse complement strand
TACGTGCCGGTGCGGGCCGTCGACCTCGTCACCGGGAAGCTCGACGTCCCCGCCGGCAAGTCGCCCGTCGTCATGACCTTCGACGATTCGACGAAGGAGCAGCTCTCGTGGGACGCCGAGCGGCGTGCGAAGCCGGATACCGCGATCGCGATCATGCTGGAGTTCGCGCGCGAGCACGAGGGGTACGAGCCCGCGGGCACCTTCTACGTGAACCGAGAGCCGTTCGCGGGAGCGGCGGAGGGCGCGGCGATGCTGCGCTGGCTGCACGAGAACGGCTTCGAGCTCGGAAACCACACCTACGACCACATCCCCTTCAACAGGCTCGGCCCGGCCGAGGTCCAGCGCGAGCTCGTGCTCGGGCAGAAGGTGATCCTGGACGCCGTCCCGGGCGCGAGGGTGGAGACGCTCGCGCTTCCGCTCGGCGCCGTGCCCCGCCCCGCCTCGCTCGCGCGCCGCGGCGCGTGGCGCGGGACGACCTACCGTCACGCGGGCGTCTTCCTCGTCGGCGCGCAGCCCTCGCCCTCTCCCTTCGCCGCCTCCTTCCGCCCGGCGCAGATCCCGCGCATCCGCACCTCTCCCCCGGGCGCGCCGAACGGCGACTACGGCAGCACCTACTGGCTCGACTTCCTCACGGCCAACCCCGCCCGCCGCTACGTCTCCGACGGGGATCCCGAGAGGGTTTCGTTCCCCCGGTCTCTCGCCTCGCAGCTCGCGCCACGCTTCCGCGAGCGGGCGAACGCCTACTAGCGACCTCGGCCCGGCTCGCCCGACCGGCCGGGCGCCTGCGCGCGGCGGCCCGAGAGCGCGCGGAGGGCGGGCGCGAGCGCCTGTGGCCGGGAGAGGACGGGCTCGAAGACGTCGCCGCGGCGCTGCAGGCGCTCGAGGACGCGCCGCATCGTGAACGAGCGGGGATCGAGGCCCGCGTGCAGCTCGTCCCACGCGAGCGGCGTCGACACGGGCGCACCCGGGCGCGGGCGCACCGAGTAGACAGAGGCGATGGTCTTCCCCGGCCCGTTCTGCCGAGCGTCGAGGTACACGCCCTCCCGCTTACGCTTCAGCCACTCGGTCGTCACCACTCCCGGGTTCTCGCTCACGAGCAGGGCCGCGACCCGCTCGGCGAACTCGCGCGTCTCCTCCCAGCCCGCGCGCCGCGTGATCGGGACGACGACGTGGACGCCCTCGGCGCCGCTCGTCTTCACGTGCGAGCGGAGCCCCAGCGCGTCCAGCGCCTCGCGCACGAGGTGCGCCGCCCGCACGCCGAGGGCGAAGCCGCCGTCCGGCGGGTCGAGGTCGAAGAGGACGAAGTCCGGCCGGTCCGGCTTGTCCCAGCGCGAGTACCACGCGTTCATGTCGATGCAGTGCATCTGCACCATCCAGAGGAGCGCCTGCTCGTCGTTGACGAGCGGAAAGTCGACGATGCGCGAGCCGCCCTCGCGCTGGTACGTGCGAAAGGGACGCCGCGGGATCCACTCCGGCATTCCCTTCGGCGCGTCCTTCTGGAAGAAGAACGGCCCCGCTATCCCCTGCCGATAGCGCTTCATGGTGAACGGCCTGTCGCGCAGGTGCGGGACGAGGGCCGGCGCCACGGCCGCGTAGTAGTCCCAGAGGTCGGCCTTGGTGATCCCCGCCGGCGGGAAGAGATCCCGGTCGCCGCTCGTCAGACGGACGCTGCGCGGCCCGCGCCGCGCTTCGCGTGAGGTTGCCTCGCGGGGCACGGCAGGATCATGCCGTTCGCGCTGGGAGCGCGAACCCCGAGGAGGCGAGGCGGCTCCGGCACGTCGGCGCGGGAGCGCGCCGGCGTGCCATTCTGCCGGACTCCCGCGTGACCCTCCTCCCCCGGCTCACGATCGCGATCTCGGGTGCTGCGTTCGCCGCGCTCGCTGCCGCGTGGCTCGGCGGCGGGGCACGCGGGGACTGGCCGTGGGCGCCGACGCTCGGTCTTCGCCTCGCCTTCGAGGTCGACGGGCTCGCAGCGCTCTACGGCCTGCTCGCGACCGGTATCGGGCTCGCGGTCTTCGTCTACTCGAGCCGCTACCTCCCGATCCACCTCGCCCACCAGGGACGGCCGCCGTCGGAGGCGCCGCGCTTCTACGCCTTCCTCCTCCTCTTCATGGCCGCGATGGTCGGCCTCGTCACGGCACAGGACCTCATCCTGCTCTTCGTCTTCTGGGATCTCACGGCCGTCGCCTCCTACTACCTCATCGGGTACGACCAGGACGACGACCGCGATCGCCACGCGGCCCTGATGGCCCTCCTCGTCACCGGCGTGACCGCGGTCTTCCTCCTCGTCGCTGCGCTCCTCCTCGCGCGCGAGTACGGCACGTTCTCCATCCCGGACGTCCTCGCGCGCGCCGAGGCGAACGGGACGACGACGGCGGCGGGGGCGCTGATCGCCGTGGCCGCGCTCGCGAAGAGCGCTCAGGTTCCGCTCCACTTCTGGCTGCCGCGCGCGATGCTGGCGCCGACACCCGTCTCCTCCTACCTGCACTCGGCCGCGATGGTGGCGGCCGGAGTCTTCCTCCTCGGGCGGTTCTATCCGCTCCTCGCCCAGAGCCCGGCGCTCCTGGACGCGCTCCTCGCCGTCGGGATCGCGTCCATGGCGGTCGGCGGGATCCTGGCCCTGACGCGCGACGGGTTCAAGCAGGTGCTCGCGTACTCCACGGTCGCCCAGTACGGCTACGTCGTCTTCCTGCTCGGCCTCGGGACGGGGAAGGGCGTGGCCGCCGCCTCCTTCTACGTGGTCGTGCACGGGATGGCGAAGTGCGCTCTCTTCCTCACGGCGGGGACGGTCACGATCGCAACCGGCGAGTCGACGCTCCCGGCCGTGGGCGGCCTGGCGCGGCGGATGCCGGCGCTGGCCGCGGGGAGCGCGCTCGCGGCGGCCGGGATTGTGGCGCTCCCCGCCTCCGCCGGGTTCTTCGCCGACGAGCTCTTCTTCGCGGCGGCACAGGACCGCCACGCCGTCCTCGGCGTCGTGGCCGTCGCCTCGGCCGTGCTCACCTTCGCGTACATCGGGCGGCTGTGGGCCGGGATCTTCCTC
>JACVSB010000276.1 GCA_014534155.1 Thermoleophilia bacterium | reverse complement strand
CAGGCGAGAGCGCGGCCAGGGCGAGGGCGAGAACCGGGAGGACGAGAAGCGCGAGCAGGGCGCGCGAGGCGCCGCCGCCGTCGCCGCCCCGAACTGCGGCGCTGGGTGCGACGCCGAGGAACGACGAGGGACTCTCCGCCGCGTCCAGCGCCTTGCGGCGCAGCTGCTCGGCGGCTCCAGACGCGGCCGGCGCCGGCGCGGGCAGGCGCGGGGGGCCGTGCACGCGACGTGCGTAGGGGCGGTGAGCGCGAACGCGGCCGGCGCGCGCCGAGGGTCGCGCGCGCGTCTTTGCGCGAGCCGGCGCGCCGTCCGACGCGACGGACGTGCGAGACGGGGAGCTCGTCGGCGGGGAGGGCGCCTGAGGGGGCGCGGGAGCGGGGGCCGGAGGGGGCGGCGAGGGAGCCGGCGCCGGGGGCGGAGGCTGGGGCGCGGGAGCCGGGGGCGGGGCCGGGGCCGGGGCGGGCTGGATCGGATCCGGCGCGGGCGCCGGCGCGGGATCGGGCTTCTGGGCCAGCGCGGGCGCGCAGGCGACGAGAGCGGCCATGACGGCCGCCAGAAGGCCGATTCCCGTTCGAAGCCGCACCGTCTTCCCGCGTGTCCCCCGTCCCCGTCGGCCTACGCCGAGCCCGACCAGCGTAGAGCAGGCGCGTCAGTACGCGCGCACGCGCGAGTAACAGTTTTGTAAGGAGCGGCCGCCTCGAGCGCGGCGCTTCGGCCCGGCCCCTTCCCGGAGCAGGGGGCGGCCGCGTCACTACAATCGCGTCGAGGTCGCTCTTGCAGGAGATGGTCATCTACGGGGTCTCGTTCGACATGGTCGGGAAGCAGCCGATCGTGCTCCTGAAGACCGCCGAGGGGAACAAGTTCCTCCCGATCTGGATCGGCCACCCCGAGGCCGCTGCGATCCTCATGAAGCTCCAGGGCGCCTCCACGCCGCGTCCGATGACGCACGACCTCTTCGCTGACATGCTCTCGCAGCTCGACGCGCGCGTGACGAGGATCGCGGTCACCGAGTTGCGCGACAACACCTTCTACGCCCTCATCACGCTCTCTGTGGACGGAGGCGAGATCGAGGTCGACTCCAGACCTTCGGACGCGATCGCGCTCGCCGTTCGCGCCGACGCACCGATCTTCGCCGCCGACTCGGTGATCGAGGAGAGCGCGATCGAGTTCGAGCACGAGGAGGCGAGCGAGGAGGAGATGGTCGAGGAGTTCAAGAAGTTCCTCGACGAGGTGAAGCCGGAGGACTTCTCCGCCGAGACGTAGCTCGCGGCGGGCGCCGGAGGACTAGGCGCGCCGGCGCGAGACCTCCCGCTTCGTAAGGGCGAGCAGCTCGTCGAAGATCTCGCGCAGCCCCTCCTCGGTCAGGGGTCCTCGGTTCGCCCGCGTGAGGTAGCGAAGCATCCAGTCCTCACGCTCGGGGTCGACGAACTCGAACCCGCGCGACGTCTTGTACTCCTTGAGGCGCGCGACGAGCTGCAGACGCCTGTTGACCGCTTCGACGATGGCCCGGTCGTTGTCCGAGATCTCCTCGCGAAGCCGGCGCACGACGGGGTCCGAGCTCGCCTCGTCGCGGGCCACGCGGAGGAGACTACGGAAACACGGCGACTCGCGTCCCGAGCCGCCCCCAGCGGGCGTAGAACCCGCGGGCGAACCACATGGGCGTGCGGACGCAGCCGTGGCTCGCGGGATACGGCGGCACCGAGGGGTATCCGTGAATGGCGAAGCCGCGGAGGAAGTAGAGGGAGTAGTACATCCCGAGCGCGTTGGTCCCGGGGCCGAGCCGGTAGACGCGCCACCGCCCGACCGGCGTGTTCCCGGTCGCTCCCGTGGAGACGTGGACAATCCGGGCGACGGCGCCGGCCACGACCTCGTAGAGGACCTGCCTGCGTTTCGAGACCTCGAGGTGCGTGCCGCGCGGGTCGAGCGCCCGCGGGACGGATGCACGGGCAAGCCGTGCCCACACGGCCGCGGAGGCGCGCCCGGTACGAGCGAGGCCGTTCACCTTCTGGAAGGCGAGGACGGCGTCGACCGTGTCGCGCCCGTAGCGCTCGTCCACCCGCGCGAGCGCATAGTGGAGGGCGGCAAGGCGCGCCTCCAGAGCTCGCACCGCGCGGCCCCGCGCTCCCCAGGCGAGCTGGGGTGCGACGACGCGGTAGCTGGCTCGCCTGCGCACGCGCTCGAACCCGGCCGCGGGCGCGAGTGCGAGCGACCAGCGGCGCCGGCGGGGGACGTTGGT
>JACVSB010000209.1 GCA_014534155.1 Thermoleophilia bacterium | reverse complement strand
CTCGATCGTCACCTCGCCGATCCCCATCTCCTGCACGACGCGGATGAGCTCGCGGATCCGCTCGGTCTCCGAGCGCTCGAGCGCCACGCCCTCGAGCTCGTCGCGCCGGCCGCGCGCCCGGATCGCGCGCAGGAGCGGCTGCGCCTCCTCCCCGAAGAGCGCGAGCAGGAGGAGCTCCTCCTCGCTCGCCGCGAGGCCCTCGGCGTCGGCGCGCAGCTCCTCGAGCCCCTGCGGGCGCTCGCCGCGGCGTCCGTCGGGGCCGCTCCCGCCGAGGAGCTGGACCGACCGGCGCACCTGGGCGTCGACCGGGTGGGGCGGGTTGCCGTAGACGCCCTCGACGAGGTCGCGCAGCTCGTCGACCACGAGCTGCCAGCGCTGGGCGGAGAGGACGTGGATGAGCGCCTGGGAGCCGAGAACCTGCCCGACGGGAGAGGCGAGCGGCGGCCAGCCGCATTCCCGCCGGATCGCTGTCAGCTCCTCGAGGACGGCGTCGAGCCGATCGCCGAAGCCCTGCCTGCGGAGGTTCGCGTCGAGCTCGGCCACGAGGGCCGCCGGGAGCTCGTGCTCGGCCGCGCGCACAGCCACGCGCGGCGAGAGCGGCGGAACCGGCTCCTCGCCGAGCACGTCGTCGACGAGCTCGCACGCCTCCCACAGGACGTCGACGTCCACGCCGACGTCGAGACCGCCTCCGGCGAGCGCCTGGGCGAGCGCCTCGGCCGAGACGCGGTGGAGCGAGATCGCGACCGGGTAGATCGTGCACGCGATCCGATCCGCGCCCGCGCGCGCCGCCTCCAGCGAGGCGGCCAGCCCCGCCCCCGTCGCTCCCTGCACGTGCAGGCCGACGGGAAGCCCGCTCGCCTCGGCCACGCCCGCGACGAGCTCCCCCGCCTTCGCCGGCGTGAGCGACCCCGCGGGGTCGTGCACGAGGACGCGAGCGGCACCGAGCTCGGAGAGATGCAGCGCGCGCTCGCGCAGGACGTCCGTCTCCCCCGCGGGGCCGGGCGTGTGGACGAGCCCGATCGCGAGCTCCTTCCCGCACGCGTGGATCGCGTCCGCCGCCTCCTGGAGGTTCGCGAGATCGTTTAGCGGGTCGTGCAGCCGGAAGATGTCGATCCCGTTCTCCGCGGCGCTCTCCACGAAGCGGCGAACGAGCTCGCGCGAGAGCGGGCGCGAGCCGACGAGGAAGCGGCCGCGCAGCGCGATCCCGAGCGGCGACTCGCAGCGGGCGCGCAGCGCCCGGATCCGCTCCCAGGGCGACTCGACGCCGCGGCGAACGGCGGCATCGAAGCAGCCGCCGCCGGAGACCTCGAGCGCCGCGAACCCGGCGCGGTCGAGGACGCTCGCAACGTGGAGCAGGCGCGCGGTCGGCATCCGGGCGGCCAGCGGCTCCTGGGAGAGGAGCCGAACGGTCGTGTCGACGAGCGCCGGCACGGCCATTACGCGCGCGAGATGTAGCGGCGCTCGCGCGGGTCGACCTTGATCCGGTCGCCGACGTTGACGAAGAGCGGCACCTGCACGACGGCCCCCGTCTCGAGCGTGGCTGGCTTCGTCACGTTCGAGACTGTGTCGCCGCGGACGCCGGGCTCCGTCTCGGAGACGGTCAGCTCGACGGAGGCCGGGAGCTGGATCCCCGCCGGGCGGCCGTCGACGGTGAGGAGGAGCACCGAGCTCGAAGGCTGGAGGAAGTCCAGCTCCCCGCTCACCTCGACGCGCGGGAGGTGCAGCTGGTCGTACGTGGCCTCGTCCATGAAGACGACCTCGTCGCCCGCGTCGTAGAGGTACTGGACGCTCTTCGTCTCGGTGTGGACGCGCGGCATCTTCTCGCCGGCGCGGAACGTGCGCTCGACCACCGCGCCCGTCTCCAGGTTCTTCAGCTTCGTGCGGACGAACGCACCTCCCTTGCCCGGCTTCACGTGCTGGAACTCGACGATCCGCCAGACGTGGCCGTCGATCTCGACGTGCATCCCATTCCTGAACTGGTTGGTCGAGACGACCTCGGCCACGACGGCGAGGATTGTAGTGGGGGGCGCTACGAGGGGCCGTGCGCGCGAGCCTGCTCGACGGCGGCTGCGGCGCCCGCGGTCCACCGCCCGCCGTGACCGGGAAGGAGCGTCTGCGCGCCGGTCGCCGCGAGCGCGTCCAGGGAGGCGAGCGCGCGCGCGGAGTCCGCCGTGGCGGCGCCGGCGACGATCCGCGGCCCCCGCCGGGTCGTGTAGGGGTCGAACGTGACGACGGCGTCGCCGGCGATCACGGCGCCGCGGTCCGGGAGGTGGAACGCGCAATGCCCGTGCGTGTGTCCCGGCGTGAAGACGATCCTCGGTCGGCCGGGGACGTCCAGCTCGCCCTCGTCGCCGAAAGTCCGGACGTCGTCCAGCCCCCGCACCCAGAGGGCTCCCGCCGCTCCCATCGCAGCGAAGGCGGCGACGAACCGAGGGTTGGCGGCGTACCGGAGGCGGCTCCGCTCGTGCTCGTAGCTCCAGGGGCGGCGGACGAGCTCGCGCTCGCGCTCGTGGGCCCAGACGGGGACGCCGAGCTCGCGGTGCGCGCGGGCGGCGAAGCCCATGTGGTCGAAGTGAGCGTGCGTGAGGACAACGGCCGCGACGTCGGCCGGCGAGCGGCCGAGCGCCGTGAGCGCCCGCTGGAGCGAGCGCCAGGAGCGCGGATGGCCAGTGTCGACGACGGTGAGCGCGCCGCCGTCCTCGAGGAGGAACCAGTTCGTGAAGGCGTCCTCGACGACGTGGACGCCCTCGGCGGCGTTCTTCTTGAGCATTCCGCCTGCATCCCCGCACGCTGGCGACGAAAACGCGCGGAGCCAGATGGACGCGGCTCCGAGGGTCATGCCAAGGGTCTGACCCCGGGCATGACCCGTTGCGCCGTCTCGACCGCGCTCGCGCCCCGCCCACGGCGGCACCCCCGCGCGCGCGGCCCTCCGCCGTCCCCATGCGCATCGGCGAGCACCGCGAGGCGCGGCGAGAGGGCGTCGCGCACCGCGGCGCGGACGCGGCTTCGCGGGACATGTCGGGGGTCTCACCCCCGACGTGGCGGCGACGGCGGCGCGACCCCGAACGCAGCGGCGACCGGCCGGAGCGCCGCTTCGCGCGCTCGCTACCCGCGCTCGGCCAGGTGGACGAGCGCCTCGCGGTATCCCTCGGGCCCCTTGCCGAGAACGCGCGCGGAGACGACCTCCTCGAGGACGGAGTGGCGGCGCCACTCCTCGCGCTTCCTCGGGTCCGAGAGGTGGACCTCGACGACGGGGCGGTGGAGGAGCTCGATGGCGTCGCGGATCGCGTAGCTGTAGTG
>JACVSB010000140.1 GCA_014534155.1 Thermoleophilia bacterium | reverse complement strand
CTTCCCGGGAACGCGCGTGAAGACCTGCAGATCGTGATCGACCTGGCGAAGGCGATGGGCGGGAGCTGGCCCGAGTACCGGACGGCCGAGGACGTCTGGAACGAGTTCGCGGATCTGGCGCCGCTTTGGTCGGGGATCCGCTACGACCGGATCGAGGAGGTCGGCCTCCAGTGGCCGTGCACCGACCGCGACGATCCCGGCTCCGCCTACCTGCACGCCCCCCGCCCCGCGCGCCCGAGCGGGAAGGCCAAGTTCTACCCCGTCGAGTACCAGCCCCCGATCGAGGAGCCTGACTCCGAGTACCCCTTCGTCCTCTCGACCGGCCGGACGCTCTACCACTACAACTCGGCCACCATGACGATGCGCGAAGAGGGGGTCACGCAGAAGCAGGAGGACCCGTTCGTGGAGATGTCGCCCGAGGACGCGGCCAACCTCGGCGTCGCGCACGGCGACTGGGTGCGGCTCGTCTCGCGGCGGGGCGAGATCGAAGCGCGCGCCGCGATCGGCAACAAGGTCTACCCCGGCCTCGTCTGGATGGCCCTCCACTTCGCGGAGTCGCGCGTAAACCTGCTCACGAACGACGTCACGGATTCGCTGATCGGCATCCCGGAGTACAAGGTGTGCGCGATCCGGATCGAGCCCGTCCGCCCGGGCCTTCGCGCCGCGGCGCGCTAGGCGGCACGGCTCCCCCGCCGCCCGGGCGGCGGCAGCGATCTACGATCAGCGCGTGGCCATGCGCGCGCGGCAGGCCGGCGACCGCTTCCTGCTCGAGATCATCTCGACCGTCGCCTCCTCGCTCGACCTCGATGAGGTCCTTGCGAACGTCGTTCGCCTCCTCTCTGAGGCAGCCGCCGTGCACGCCTGCTTCGTCTACCTCATCGAGGAGGGCGGCGACCGGCTCGTGCTGAAGGCGGTCTCGGAGCCGTACGCCGACCTCGTGGACCGCGTCGCGCTCGAGCGCGGCGAAGGGCTCGCGTGGTGGGCGGTCGAGCACGGCGAGCCGACCGCGATCCGCGAGAACGCGCTCGCCGACCCGCGCGTCAAGTACGTCGCCGAGCTGGACGAGGAGCTCTTCCAGTCGCTCGTGGCCGTGCCCATCCTCGCGCGCGCGGGCGAGCCGATCGGGGCGATCCTCCTCCACACCGAGGCACCGCGCGAGTTCACGAACGCGGAGGTCGACGTCCTCGTCTCCAGCGCGACGCTCGTCGCCGGGGCGATCGAGAACGCGCGCCTCTACGACGAGACGCGCCGGCGCCTGCACGAGCTGGAGCAGCTGATCGAGCTCGGAGACACGATCGCCCGCGCGGAGCGCCGCCCCGAGCTCCTCGGTGCGGTCGCCGCGGCCACGCGCCGCTTGCTGGGCGCCGGGGCCGCGCACCTCTATCTCCTCGATCTCGCCTCCGAGGAGCTCCGCCTCGTCTCCTCGTCGCCCGCGGCGCACGAAGCGAGGGCGGCGATCCCACTCGCCGCCCTCGGGCCCGAGCTCGCGCAGAGCGGCCGCTCGGCCACCGTGAGCGTCCCGCTCGTCGCGAGCGACGAGCTCCTGGGGCTCCTGGTCGGCGAGGGGACGCGCGAGGTCGACCTCGCGCGCGCCGTCGCGAACCAGGCAGCGGTCGCCCTGAAGAAGATCGACCTGATCGAACGCCTGACGGAGAAGAACCTGATCAAGGACTTCTTCGAGGAGCTCGCCGGCGGCCGGCCGCTGGGCGACCTCGAGGGACGGGCGGCGCGCCTCGGCTTCGATCCCAAGGGGAGCTACCTCGTGCTCGCCGCGACGCCACCCGACGACGAGCTCGAGCGGCGGATCGCCGCCAAGGCGCCCGGCTCGCTCTTCGACCGCCGGGAAGACCGGGGACGCGCGCTCGTCCGCGTGCCGCCGGCGGGCGAGGCGGCGCTCGTGGAGGCGATCCGGGCCGTGGCCGAGGCGGGAGAGACGGCGGTTGGGATCTCGAACGTCTGCCGCGGCGTCGCAAGCTTCCCGGCGGGCTTCGAGGAGGCCGAGCACGCGCTCCTCGGGACGACGGTGCTCGGGCAGGAGCCCGGCGTCATGACCTACGACGAGCTCGGCCCGTACAAGTACCTCCTGCGGATGACGCTCGAACCCGGGGCGCGGGACAGCCACCGCGACGCGGTCGCCCGCCTCGCCGAGTACGACCGGCAGCGCGGGACGTCGCTCCTGCGCACGCTGGAGGAGTTCCTGCGCCGGCGCGGGAACGTGTCCTCGACCGCGGAAGCGCTCTACGTGCACCCGAACACGCTCCGCCAGCGCCTCCGCCGGATCCACGAGCTGACGGGGATCGACCTGCGCCGCGACGACTGGCTCATGGTCGAGATCGCCGTCAAGCTCGTTCGCCTGCAAGCGGCGCTCGGAACCGCCGCGGGCGACACCCCGGGCGCTCCGCGGGTGTAGCCCGCGGCCATCCACATGCGCGCGGCCGCCGAGTAGGGTGGGCGGGCCAAGCGAGCAAGGAGGGCTCATGGCCACAACCGAGGCGGGCGTGACCGTCGAGGACATTCGCCGCGAGAGCGAGGAGCGCGGCATCGAGTTCTACTTCGCGCAGTTCGTCGACATGTACGCGCGTCCGAGCGCGAAGCTCGTTCCGGCGCAGAACCTGGACGACCTCGTGTCCGACGGCGCCGGCTTCGCCGGCTTCGCGGCCGGCGAGCTCGGCCAGGTCCCCGCCGATCCGGACATCGCGGCCATCCCCGACCTGCGCTCGTTCACGCCGGTGCCGTGGGAGCCAACCGTCGCGCGCTTCGCCTGCGACATCCACGTGGAGGGCGAGGAGTGGCCGTACGACCCGCGCACGATCCTCCGCCGACAGATCGAGCGGGCGCGGCAGGCCGGCTTCGACTTCCGGATCGGCCTCGAGCTCGAGTACTTCCTCGTCGAGCTCCTGGACGACGGCTCCATCCGCCTCGCGGACGAGCTCGACACGCTGGAGAAGCCCTGCTACGACCTGAACGGGCTTTCTCGCCACTACGAGTTCCTGACCACCGTCTCGCGCTACGTGAACGAGCTCGGCTGGGGGAACTACGCGAACGACCACGAGGACGCGAACGGCCAGTTCGAGCAGAACTTCACCTACACGGACGCCCTCACGAGCTGCGACCGCGCGATCTTCTTCCGCTACATGATTCACCAACTGGCCGAGCGGAAGGGCCGGAGCGAGGGCAAGCGGATCCTGGCCACCTTCATGCCGAAGCCCTTCTCGAACCTGACTGGGAACGGCTGCCACTTCCACATGTCCCTCTGGGACGGCGACACGAACCTCTTCCTGGACGAGGACGACGCGCGAGGGCTCGCTCTCTCCGAGACCGCGTACTCCTTCATCGGCGGGCTCAAGAAGCACGCGCGCGCGTACAGCGCGATCACCGCACCGACCGTGAACTCGTACAAACGGCTGAAGCTGGGCTCGACGACGTCGGGCGCCACCTGGTCGCCCGTCTGGATCTCGTACGGCTACAACAACCGCACGCAGATGCTGCGCATCCCCGGGCCGGGCCGGATCGAGGACCGCACGATCGACGGCGCGTGCAACCCCTACCTGGCCGCCGCGGCGATCCTCGCCGCCGGCATGGACGGGATCGAGAACGGCCTGGAGGCCGGCGAGCCGAACTCCGAGAACCTGTACACGAAGTCGTACGAGGAGCTCCGCTCCCGCGGGCTGGAAGCGCTCCCGGTGAACCTCCTCGAGGCGACGCACGAGCTCAAGGGGAACGACGTGCTGCGCGCCGCCCTCGGACGCGGGCGCGACGAGGACTACGTCGACTACTTCGTGCGGGTAAAGCGTGAGGAGTGGGACCGCTACCACGAGCAGGTGACGCCCTGGGAGATCACGGAGTACCTGACGCGGTTCTAGCAGCGGAGAGTGTGCATCTCCTACATAGTGCGCGACGGAAGTTTGGCCTTCCGACGGGGCATCGTCGCCCAAGCGCCTGTGTAACGTGACGACATATGTGTGGGTGCGTCGGGCTCTTCGCGAAGTCGGCTGAGATCGAGGAGCGCCTCGGCGAGCACCTGGGCGCGATGCTCGCTCAGATGTCCGACCGCGGTCCCGACAGCGCGGGGATCGGCGTCTACCGCGAGCCGGCGCCGCCGGGAGCGAGCAAGCTGACCCTCTTCTCTCCCGATCCCCTCCAGGACTGGGAGGCGCTGGCCGCGGAGCTCGCGAACGCCTTCGGCGGCACGCCGCGCGCCGAGGTGCGCGCGAGCCACGCGACCGTCGTGGTCGAGGCCGATCCGGCGGAGGCAGACGCCTGGGTGCGCGAGACGCATCCGGAGCTCCGCGTCATGAGCGCCGGCCAGGCGCTCGAGATCTTCAAGGAGACGGGCAGGCCCGAGGAGTTCGTCCGCCGCTTCGCCCTCGACGACCTCCGCGGCACCCACGCCCTCGGGCACACGAGAATGGCGACCGAGAGCCGCGTCACGACGGAGGCCTCGCACCCCTTCTCCACCGGGCACGACGTCTGCCTCATCCACAACGGCTCGCTTTCCAACCACAACCGCCTCCGCGAGCACCTGCGCCGCGAGGGAATCGAGTTCCAGACGGACAACGACACCGAGGTTGCCGCGGGCTACGTCGCCTGGCGGATGCGAGAGGGGGCGTCGCTCGAGGAGGCGCTGGACGGTTGCCTGCGAGACCTGGACGGCTTCTACACCTTCCTCGTCGGCACGGCCGACGGGTTCGCCGTGCTGCGCGACCCGATCGCGTGCAAGCCGGCGGTGCTCGCCGAAACGGACGCCTGGGTCGCGATGGCCTCCGAGTGGCGGGCGATCGCCGTCCTCCCCGGAGCCGCCGACGCCCGCATGTGGGAGCCGGCTCCCGCCGTCCCCTACGCGTGGGAGCGCGCCGCCGTCCTGTGACGGTCGGCGCGGCGGAGGAGACAGCCGTCGAGGTGGTCGACCTCGGCGTGACGCCTCTTCGCGAGCTGAACCAGCGCCTGCACGAGGCGGCGCTGGCGAGCGGCGCCCCGCGGCGCTGGCGGATCGTCAACCCAAACGGGGCGCATGCCGTCGCCGCCGGCGCCGACGCCGAGCTGGAGATCGACGTCGAGGGGCACGTCGGCTACTACTGCGCGGGGATGAACAAGCTGGCGACCGTGCGCGTGCACGGGAACGCCGGCCCCGGGCTTGCCGAGAACATCATGTCGGGCCGCGTCGTCGTGGACGGCAGCGTGAGCCAGTACGCGGCGGCCACCGGCCGGGGCGGCCTCGTGGTCGTCCACGGAGACGCCGCCGCGCG
>JACVSB010000300.1 GCA_014534155.1 Thermoleophilia bacterium | reverse complement strand
GTCACCGTCAGATCCTAGGCCCGGCGAGCGAGCGAGCGCCGGTACGCCTCCGCCATCGCGATCCTGTCGATCGTGGGCGGGTGCGTCGCGAGCAGGATCCGGGCCCACCCGGGCGGATCGGGGTCGGCGAGCGCCGTTGCGGCGAGCCGTCGATCGAGCCCGATGGAGCCCGCGGGATCGCCCGTCGCCCGGAGCGCGATCCAGTCGGCTTCCGCCTCGTAGCGGCGTGAGACGGCGTTCTGGAGCGGGAGCGTCGCGAGCGAGACCACGAGCGCGATGAGCAGGCCGAGCGGAACGAGCGCGGGGTCCCGCAGGCCGCCCCGGCGCTCCGTCGCCCACGCGACGAGCGCGAGCCCGGGAACCGCGAGGAGGGCGAACCACGCGATCCCCTTCCAGAGGTGATGCCGCGAGACATGGGCCAGCTCGTGCGCGGCGACGGACGCGAGCTCCCGATCGCTGAAGCGCCCGTCGAGGATCGTGTCGTAGAAGACGACGCGGCGGGTCGGGCCGAGGCCGGCGACGTACGCGTTAGCCGTTGTCGTCCGCCGGCTCGCGTCGGCGACCTGGACCGTCTCCACGTCGACGCCGACCTCGTTGCCGAGGCGCTTCACGTCCGCGGCGAGCGACCGGTCGGGCAGGGGCTGGAAGCGGTTGAAGAGCGGCTGGACGAGGAGGGGCTGCGCGAGGACGAAGAGGCCGGCGAGCAGGACGAGCCCGGGAGCGGCCGCGAGCCACCAGCGCCCGCGCAGCCGAATCGCGAGCGCGACGGCGCCCGCGACGGCGAGCACGAGCAGCACGGCCCGGATGCCGAGCGAGATCGCTCCGTCGGCCAGCCACGCGGGCCACGCCTGCTCGGTAAGCCCGTAGCGGCGCCGCCACCAGTGTGCGAGGGCGCCGAGCGGGAGCACGGTGAGCCAGGAGGCGAGGAGGACGGCGAGCGCGAGCGCGACGCCCACGCGGACGGGGCCGGCGAGCGCGCGGCGCAATACGGCGGCGAGCGGACGCGCCCGCCAGGCGAAGAGGGCGACCACGGAGAGCTCGAGAGCCGTCGAGGCAAGCCACATGGCTCGGGTCACGGTCCGGAAGCGTTCCGCCCGGGCGAGCTCTCCGGCGCCGAAGTACGAGCGGACGTCCAGGTCGGGTACACGGAGGTGCGGGACGTCGGTTCGCCAGAGGAGCGCGGCCGCGCCCGCCCACAGGCCCGCACACGCAACCGCTGCGAGGGTCTTGGCTAGCGTTCTCCGCCGCGCATGCGCGCCTGCCTGATCTCGGACGTCCACGGAAACCTGCATGCGCTCGAGGCCGTGCTTGCTGCCGTTGCCCAGGAGGCACCGGACGAAATCTGGTGCCTCGGGGACCTCACAGGCTACGGGCCGCAGCCCAGTCCGTGCTGCTCACGGGTGCGGGAGCGAGCAACCCTCTCGCTCGTGGGGAACCACGACCTCGGCGTGCTCGGGCAGCTCGACCTGGACGACTTCTCCCCGGACGCGGCCGCGAGCGCGCGCTGGACGCGATCCGTGCTCGCGCCCGCCGAGCGCAGCTGGCTCGAGTCGCTCGCGCCGTGCGCCGAGCGGGACGGCGTGGGGCTCTACCATGCGAGCCCACGCGACCCCGTCTGGGAGTACGTGCTCTCGAGCGAGATCGCGGAGGCCTCGCTCTTCGCCGCTCCCGAGCCCCTCGTCCTCGTCGGGCACAGCCACGTTGCGCTCGCCTTCGCGCGCCACGACGAGCGCCTCTCTGGAGGGGTCGCGCTCGACGGGACGGAGCTCGACCTCGCGTCCGCCGACCGCTGGCTCCTGAACCCGGGCTCGGTTGGCCAGCCGCGCGACGGGGACCCGCGCGCCGCGTACGTCGTGCTCGACCTCG
>JACVSB010000389.1 GCA_014534155.1 Thermoleophilia bacterium | reverse complement strand
GGAGGTCGAGCATCGCCTTCTCCGCGAGCACCGCGGCGAGCTCGGCCGCGAACCCGGCCACGCGAGGCGCCTCCTGGACGATGACGACGCGGCCGGTCTTGACGCAGGAGGCGAGCAGCGCGTCTTCGTCGAGCGGCTTCAGCGAGCGGATGTCCAGCACCTCCACGGACGCCTCGTCGGCGACGGCCTCCGCCGCCTGCTCGCAGAGCGGCACCATCGCCCCGTAGGCGACGAGGGTGACGTCCGACCCCTCGCGGGCGACGCGCGCCCTCCCGAGCGGGACGACGTGCTCACCGGTGGGCACTGGGCCGCGCAACGTCCGGTAGTGCAGCTTCGGCTCGAGCACGACGACGGGGTCGTCGGCGCGGATCGCGGCCGCGAGGAGACCCTTCGCGTCCGCGGGAGTGGCGGGGACGACGACCTTGACCCCGGGCGTGTGGACGTAGTACGCCTCCGGTGAATCGTCGTGGAGCTCCGGCGCGCGAACGCCGCCTCCGTACGGCATCCGGACGACGACCGGGAACGTCATGCTTCCCCTCGTCCGCCAGCGGTACCGGCCCACGTGCGTGATGAGCTGGTCGAGGCACGGGTAGCTGAAGGCGTCGTACTGCATCTCGCAGACGGGACGCCATCCGGCCATGCAGAGGCCCACGGCGGTGCCGAGAATCCCGGCCTCGGCGAGCGGCGTGTCCACGCAGCGCTCGGAGCCGAACCGGTCGCGCAGGCCCGCGGTGGCGCGGAAGACGCCGCCCGCGCGGCCCACGTCCTCGCCCAGGACGAGGACGTCCGGGTCGCGCTCGAGCTCGACGTGGAAGCAGTCGTTGACCGCCTCGACGAGGGTGAGCTCGCGCGTTTCCAGCTCCGCGGCGATGGTCACCGCTCGAGCATCCTCCGCAGCTCCTCGAGGTCCTTCGCGAGCTCCTTGGGCGGGTCGACATAGGCGTGCTCGAAGACGAGGCCTACGTCGCCCGGGGGCTCCCCCTCGGCCTGTGCGATCCCGCGGCGCATCACCTCCGCCGCCTCCCTGCGGAGCTCCTCGACGGCGGCGTCGTCGACCAGCCCGAGCCG
>JACVSB010000206.1 GCA_014534155.1 Thermoleophilia bacterium | reverse complement strand
GTTGCGCACGCGGATGCCGCGCGCGAGGCCGACGATCTCGCCGGACGGATCCGCGCCGCCCGTCCAACCGCTTCCTTCGACTTCCACGCGATGCTCGGCCCGGTGATCGGGACGCACGGCGGCCCGGGCACGCTCGGGCTCTTCTGGTTTCGCGACGAGGGCTGAAGGCCTCGCGGCGGGGTCGTTGCTTCTCGGCGGGCGCCCGGGGCGCCACGCGGGCATTCCTCCCCGGCGCGGCGCTATCGTCCTCACGTGCCCGCCGTCGCGAACTGGGACGACGTCGAGCCCGTTCGCCGCGAGCGGGGCCACATGGCTGCGACCTGGCAGGACCTCGGCGAGGCGGCCGGAAGCGTCACCGTCGGCCTCACGCGGATCGCGATCGACCCGGGCAAGTGGTCGACGCCCGCCCACCAGGAGGGCTCGGAGGAGGAGATCTTCTTCGTCCTCGGCGGGTCGGGCGTCTCGTGGCAGTTCGACGGCGAGGCACCCGCCGCCTACCAGGTGCGCCGGGGCGACTGCCTCGTGCACCTCGCACTGGCGGAGGCGCACACGCTCAAGGCGGGGCCGGACGGGCTCGACGTGCTCGCCTTCGGGATGCGCGCGTACGCGGACGCCGCCACCCACCTCCCGCGCGCGGGCGTCTCCTGGCTCGGCGAGACGTACGTCGTCACCGGCTCGCGCGAGGGGCATCCGTGGGCGCACGAGGCCGCCGCCGGCGAGCCCGAGTTCGGCGACGTCTACGAGCGGCCGCCGACGATCGTGAACCTGGACGACGTCGAGGCCGAGGAGACCGCTCGGACCACCGTCGTCGGCACTCACCGCGACCTGGGGCGCGCGGCGGGATCGCTCCGGACGGGCCTCCAGCACGTCGTCGCCGCTCCGGGGAGGCTGGCCGCCCCGCCGCACTGCCACGGGGCGGAGGAGGAGCTCTTCGTCGTCCTCGACGGGCACGGAACCCTCGTGCTCGGGGACGAGGAGCACCCGCTTCGCCCCGGCGCCCTCGTCTCGCGGCCTGCCGGGACGCGCGTCGCACACGCCCTTCGCGCGGGCGACGAGCCGCTCACCTACCTCGCCTACGGAACCCGCGATCCGAACGACATCACCTACTACCCGCGCTCAGACAAGCTGAACTTCCGCGGGGTTGGCGTGATCACGGGCGTGGAGCGGCTCGGATACTGGGACGGCGAGGACTAGCCCCTCGCGAGGACTAGGCCCCTCGGTGAGAGCCGACGTCCGGCACCGTGTCTAGCCTGTGCCCGTCCTGGCCGTCGCCGTGAGTTCCCGGGCCACGCTGGCCGGCTTTGCTGGCATGGACCAAGGCGCCCCGCGGCCGCGCCCTGTTCCCGACCTCGAGCGCTCGGTCGAGACCCTCCCCGGCGTTGGCCCGAAGCTCCGGGAGCGGCTCGCCTCGCTGGGGATCGCGACGCTCGCCGACCTCGCCCGCCACGTCCCCCGCGCCTACCTCGATTGGGCGCAGGCGGGAGCGTTCGGGGAGCTCCGCACCGGCGAGGAGGCGACGGTCGCCTGCACGGTCGAGCGGGCGCGCGTGCGCCCGACGCGGCGGCGAAACCTCCGGATCGTCGAGGCGACGGTCAAGGACGCGGCCGGAGGACGGGCGACTGCGCTCTGGTTCAACCAGGCGTGGCTCGCCGAGCGCCTGCAGCCGGGCACGCGCCTTCTCCTGCACGGCGAGCTCCAGCCCGGCGCCACGTTCAAGGTCGAGCGGCACGAGTTCGACGGGGACGCAGCAGGCCTTCACACGGTCGGGCTCGTCCCGCTCTACACGGCGAGCGACGCGGTCTCGACGGCGCGCCTTCGCGAGCTGACCGAGGCCCTGCTCCCGCTCCTTCGCCGGCTCCCCGACCCCGTCCCCGCGTCCGTGCGCGCGGTGGAGCGCCTTCCCCTTCGCTCCGCCGCCCTCGCCGCCCTCCACCGGCCTCTCCGGCTGGCCGAGGTGGAGCCGGCGCGCCGTAGGCTCGCCTTCGACGAGCTTCTCGTCCTCCTGTGCGGCCTCGCGGAGCGGCGCCGCGCGCTCGACGACGCAGGCCGCGCCGCGGCGCTCCCCGCCGAGGGCGAGCTCGTGCGCCGGCTGCGCGAGACGCTCCCCTTCGCCCTCACGCCCGACCAGGAGCAGGCGATCGCCGAGCTGCGCCGAGATCTCGCCCGGACGCGCCCCATGCTTCGCCTGCTCCAGGGGGACGTGGGGTCGGGGAAGACGGTGGTCGCGCTCTACGCCCTCCTGCGCGCCGTCGAGGCGGGCCACCAGGGCGCGCTCATGGCGCCCACCGAGACGCTCGCCGAGCAGCACTTCCTCACGATCGACGAGCTCGCGGGCGCCCTCGGGGTACGCACGGTCCTGCTCACGAGCTCGCTCGCCCCGAAGGCGCACGCGGGCGCGCGGGACGCGGTCGCACGCGGCGCGGCCGAGCTCGTCGTGGGGACGCACGCGCTGATTCAGGAGGAGGTCGCGTTTCGCTCGCTCGCGGTCGCCGTCGTCGACGAGCAGCACCGCTTCGGCGTCGAGCAGCGGCGCGCGCTCGCGCGCGCATGGCCGGGGCCCTCCGGCGGGCGCGACGGGGAGCCCGGCGAGGCGCCGCTCGTCCCGCACGTGCTGCACATGACCGCGACGCCGATCCCCCGTACGCTGGCCCACACGGTCTACGGCGATCTCGACGTAACGGAGATCGCGCGGCCGCCGAGCGAGCGAAAGCCGGTCGTCACGGCCTGGGTCACGCACGACCGGAGCGCCGAGGCGTACGTTCGCCTCCGCCGCCACCTCGAGCAGGGGCGGCAGGCCTATGTCGTCTGCCCACTCGTGAGCGAGTCGGAGACGATCGAGGCGCGCGCCGCCGAGGAGGAGGCCGAGCGCCTGCGCGCGGCCGAGCTCGCGGGCTTCCGCGTCGGCTGCCTGCACGGCAGGCTCGGCGCGGCGGAGCGGCGCTCGCTCATGGCCGGCTTCAAGCGCCGCGAGCTCGACGTCCTCGTCTCGACCACCGTGATCGAGGTCGGGGTCGACGTCCCGAACGCCACGATCATGATCGTCCAGGAGGCGGACCGCTTCGGGCTCGCGCAGCTCCACCAGCTCCGCGGCCGCGTCGGGCGCGGGGGAGAGCAGTCGTACTGCCTTCTCGTCTCCCGGCCGAAGGAGGAGCTGACGGAGGCGGCGCAGGCGCGCCTGCAGGCGCTCGTGGACACGACCGACGGCTTCGCTCTCGCAGAGGTCGACCTCGAGCTGCGAGGCGAGGGAGAGCTGCTCGGCACACGGCAGTCGGGTCTCCCCGACCTCCGCTTCGCGCGCCTCGCGCGCGACCGCGATCTCATCGCGGCCGCGCGGCGCTTCGCGCGCGTCCTCGAGCCCGCGCCCGGCGATCCCCTTCGCGACGAGGTCGAGCGCTTCTGGGAGCATGCGCATCATCGCGGGCTCGCGTAAGGGCGCGCGCATCGCGGCCCCCCGG
>JACVSB010000116.1 GCA_014534155.1 Thermoleophilia bacterium | reverse complement strand
TCTACCTGACGGGGCTGAATCAGCGGGCGATCTACGGGCAGGGCTACCGGCTGAAGGACGAGATCTCGGTGGAGGACATTGCGACGCGGACGCGCCTCGTAGTCGAGCGCGAGCGGAGCGTCGTGCGCGACCAGCTGCTGCGAAACCACGTAGCGGTCGTGCACGGGGAGGCGCGGTTCGTCGACCCGCGCACGGTGGCCGTGCTCAGTCCCGACGGCGACCGGACGCTGATCGGCGAGAAGATCGTGATCGCGACGGGCTCGGAGCCCGCGCACCCCGAGGCGATCGAGTTCAACGGCGAGACGGTGCTCGACTCCGACGACATCGTCCTGCGGCTCAAGGAGATCCCCGCGACCCTCCTCGTCGTCGGAGCCGGGGTGATCGGCGTCGAGTTCGCATCGATGTTCGCCGCGCTCGGGACCCGGGTCACCGTCGTCGACGAGCGCCACGAGTTCCTCGAGTTCTGCGACCACGAGGTGACCGAAGCGCTCCGCTACCACCTGCGCGACCTCGGCGTCACGTTCCGCTTCGGCGAGCGCGTGACGGCGGTGCAGGCCGACGAGATGGGGACGCTGACGACGCTCGCGAGCGGGAAGCGGATCCCGGCCGACGCGGTCTTCTACTCTGCCGGGCGCCGCGGCGCGACGGCCGCCCTCGACCTCGACCGGGCCGGCCTCGAGGCGGATCGCCGCGGCAGGATCGTGGTCGACGAGCGCTACCGCACGGTCGTCGAGCACATCTACGCGGTCGGCGACGTGATCGGGTTCCCGAGCCTCTCGGCGACATCCGCCGAGCAGGGCCGGCTCGCGGCCGCGGACGCCTTCGGGATCGAAGTCCACACGATGCCGGACATCCTTCCGTTCGGGATCTACTCGATCCCCGAGATCAGCTACGTGGGGAAGAACGAGCACGAGCTGACGGAGGCTTCCATCCCCTACGAGGTCGGCGTTGCGCACTACCGGGAGCTCGCGCGCGGCCACATCCTCGGCGAGAACCACGGGGTCGTGAAGCTCCTGGTCTCCTCGGAGGAGCGGACGCTCCTCGGCGTGCACGCGTTCGGGACCGGTGCGACGGAGGTCGTGCACATCGGCCAGGCGGTCATGGGACTCGGCGGAACAGTCGACTACCTGGTGGGGACGGTCTTCAACTACCCGACCCTGGCGGAGGCCTACAAGGTGGCCGCGCTCGACGCCGCGAACAAGCTTCGCGCCGTCAGCCTCCACCGCGAGCTCCTCTGACAGCACCTGCCGCGAGTGTGCACGGAGCGCCCTCCGCGCGCCGCGGAGGAGCGGAGGGGCGGGTGGTACCATCCGGCCGGGACGGGGGGTCGACGGCGTTGCGAAGCGTGCTCGAACGAGAGTGGTGACGACGCGGGTCGTCCTCGCGCTGCTCGTCGGCGTCCTCGCGGCTCTCGCCGTCGAGAGCGCAGGCGCCGCCGTCACCGGCGGCGCGGCGGGGAAAGGCGCCGGATCGGCGGCCGACTGCGCCGGACCATGTCCCTCGACGGTCTACGCGAAGGGAAGCGGAGGCGGCCGGATCGAGCTCGTCACCCGCTTCCAGGACGGGACGAGCGAGGTGGACTCATGCCAGCTCCCTGCGCACGGCGACTGCTCCTTCCTCGTCGACGACGGTTCCGGGTCGCCCAGGGCCACGTCGGCGTTTCTCCGCGCCTCCCCGAACGCCGGGACCGTGTTCAAGCAGTGGCAGGCGTGCCCCGACCAGCGCGACGCGCTCTGCTACCTGCCGATCGGAAGCGTTGTGGGTGTGTGCGCGGTCTTCGGCACCGAGCCCGTCACGGACGACTGCCCGCCGGCTGCGATCTTCGTCATGAAGAAGGGAACCGGCTCCGGCCGCGTGCGCGCGAGCGCGGACGGGATCAGCGACACCTGCGAGTTCGACTGCGCCTACAAGCTCATGCGCCTCTGGCGGGACGGCACGACCGTCGAGCTCACCGCGGAGCCTTCCGCCGGTTCGCAGTTCGTCCGCTGGGACGGGTGTCCGAGCGGTGACGCGAATCCCTGCCGGCTGCAGGCGAGCCGCGTGCTGCAATACGCCTGCGCGCTCTTCGTGCCGGCCGGTACCGGGGCGCCCGTGGACAGGTCGTGTCCGCCGGCGCGGATCCCGCCGCCGCCGCCCGCGCGCGACGACCGTCCGCCTCGGCTCGGCTCGCGGTGCACGCATCCTGGGTCAGCGGGCGCCGACCTGATCGTCGGGACCAAGGGGAACGACGTCATCTGCGGCCGCGGCGGCAACGACGTCATCCGCGGCGGCGGAGGCCACGACCTCATCCTCGGCGGCGGCGGGAACGACCGGGTGTATGGCGGGCCCGGTAACGACCTGGTTCTGGCGGGCGCCGGCGAGGACCGGCTCTTCGGCGAGGCCGGCAAGGACGAGCTGCGCGGCGAGCGCGGGAACGATGCCCTCACAGGCGGAACGGGTGCCGACACGCTCCTCGCGGGCGGTGGCGCCGACGTCCTCTACGCGCGCGACCGCGTCCGCGAGACCGTCAACGGCGGGACGGGCCGCGATCGGGCGCGGGTGGACGCGCGCGACCGTCTGCGCTCGATCGAGCGCCGCTTCTAGCCGGCCGCAGGAGCCGCTCGGGTCGGAGGCGCGTGCCCTCGGTCTCGCTCGCGGTGAGGAAGCCCGCGTAGAGGAGGGCGGCAGCGAGGGCTACGAACGCGGACGTCTCGGCGGCGCCGAGCCCGGCCAGCGCGCTCCCGCCTGCCGCCACCGCCGTCCCGGCGACGATGAGCGCGTTCGCGAGCGGCCGGCGCCGAAACGTGAGGAGGGCGACCGCGACGACCGCAAGCGTTCCGGCGCTGTTGCCTGCGATCGCGAGGATGCGCGCCGGTAGGAGGTCGAGGTGTGCCTGCGCTTCCGGAATCGACGTCCCCTCGAGGGGCGCCGTCAGCGGCTCGGAGATCGCGATGCCGGCGGCGAGGCCGGCGTACGCGAGGACGCCGGGGCCCGGCCACCTGCGTCCCACGAGGAGGAGGGACCCCGCGCCGAGGAGCGGCGCCGTGAGCAGGCCTCCGAAGAGGTAGTAGATTCGGAACGCCGCCTCGTTCCACCCCGCGGCCGCCCCCCAGGCCACGGCCCCCGAGGCGAGCGCGTACGAGACGAGGGACGCCGACCAGGCCGCCACAGCCGGGCGGGGACGGGCCCGGTAGCGGCTGGCGAGGTCTCCGGCGAAGCGCAACGCGAGGAGGGCTGCGGCGAACGCGAGCAGCGCTTCCACGGGGCCATGGTACGACGCCGGTAACCTCACCCCGGTGAAGCGCTACCTGATGACGCCCGGGCCGACGCCCGTGCCGCCGGCCGTTCTCGCCGCCCTGACGCTCCCACCGATCCATCACCGAACGGCGGAGTTCCGCGCTCTCCTCGCCCGAGTCCTCGAGCGCCTGCGCGCCGTCCACCGCACCGAGGGGCGAGTCTGTCTCTTCACCTCCTCCGGCACGGGCGCGATGGAGGGCGCCGTCGCGAACCTCTGCTCGCCCGGAGAGCGCGTCCTCGTCGTCTCGGCGGGAAGCTTCGGGGAGCGATGGCTCGCCCTGACGAGCGCGTACGGCTGCGACGTCGTTCCCCTCCGCCTCGCCTGGGGGGAGACGCCCTCGCCCGACGAGGTCGCGGACGCGCTCGAGGAGGCGGGCGACGTGCGCGCCGTCTTCCTCACCCACAGCGAGACCTCCACCGGCGTAGTGGCCGATGTGCGGGCGATCGCGGAGCGCGTCCAGCGCTCGGGTGCCCTCACGGTCGTTGACGCGATCTCGAGCCTGGGCGCTGTGCCGCTCGAGACGGACGCCTGGGCCCTCGACGTCGTCGTCTCGGGCTCGCAGAAGGCGCTCATGACTCCGCCCGGCCTCGCGACGACCGCTGTGTCCGAGCGCGCCCTGGCATCGGCGCGGGAGTCGCGCTCCCCACGCTTCTACTTCGACTGGGCGCGCACGCTCGAGGCGCACGAGGAGGAGGGACCGGTGACGCCCTTCACGCCGGCGATCCCGCTCGTGCGCGGTCTCGATGTCGCCCTCGGGCTTCTCCTCGAGCAGGGCCTCGAGGCCGTGTGGGAGCGCCACGTCTCGCTTGGCCGAGCCTGCCGCGCAGGAGTCAAGGCGATGGGCCTCGACCTCTTCTCGCCCGACGAGGACCGCTCCGCCGTGGTCACGGCGATCCGGATGCCGGACGGGATCGACGCCGCCCGGGTAATCCGCGAGGTCTCGGCGCGCCACGGCATCGTGCTGGAAGGTGGACGTGGCCCGCTCGCGGGCAGGATCGTCCGCGTCGGGCACATCGGGTACGTCGACGTCTTCGAGGTAACCGCCGCGCTCACGGCCGTCGAGGACGTGGTTTCCGAGCTCGGAGGCGAGGTGGAGCGCGGAGCCGCCGCGAGCGCCGCGCTCGAGGCGTTCGGCGGCGAGGCGGTTCGCGTGTGACCGATGCGGCGACGTCGTCCCCGCCTGCCACGGCGGTCCGCACGGCGTCGCGCGTCCTCGTTCGCGAACGGATCGCGGACGCGGGACTCGACCTCCTCCGCCGGCGCTTCCACGTCGACGTGGACGCCGAGTCGGACCTGGGGGAGCGGATCGGCGAGTACGACGCGATCATCGTCCGTAGCGCGACGCGGATCACGCGCGAGCTGATCGAGCGCGCTTCCCGGCTCAAGGTGATCGGTCGGGCCGGCGTTGGTGTCGACAACGTCGACGTCGACGCTGCGAGTGAGCGGGGAATCATCGTCGCCAACGCTCCCCAATCCACCATCGTCTCGGCCTCGGAGCACACCGTCGGCCTTCTCCTTGCCCTCTCGCGGAACATTCCCCAGGCGCACGCCCTCCTCAGCGAGGGACGGTGGGACCGCTCGCGCTTCGCCGGGGTCGAGCTCGCGGGGAAGACGCTCGGGCTGGTGGGGTTCGGGCGGATCGGGCAGCAGGTCGCGCGCCGCGCGACCGGGCTCGAGATGCGGGTTCTGGCCCACGATCCGTTCATCTCGCCAGAGCGCTACCGCTCGCTGGGCGTCGAGCGCGCAGAGACGCTCGACGACCTCCTGGCGGTGGCCGACTTCGTTTCCCTGCACGCGAACCTGACCCCCGACACCCGGGGGCTGATCGGAGCGCGCGAGCTCGCGAGGATGAAGGACGGCGTCCGCCTGGTCAACGTCGCGCGCGGAGAGCTCGTCGACGAGTCCGCGCTGGTCGAAGCACTGGAAAGCGGGAAGGTCTCGGGGGCCGCCCTCGACGTCTTTCCAGACGAGCCGTACTCCGGTCCGCTTCTCGGCCGCGCAAACGTCATCGTGACGCCGCACCTCGGCGCCTCGACGCGCGAGGCGCAGGACCGCGCGGGCGTGATCGTGGCGGAACAGGTGGCCGCGGCGCTCGCAGGCGGCGTCGTCACGAACGCCGTCAACCTCCCCGCCACCGCGGCCGAGGACGTCGAGCGGCTCGGCCCCTTCCTCCCGCTCACCGCCAACCTCGCCGCCCTCGCAGTCGAGCTCGCGGGCGGCACCCCGTCGCGCCTGGACCTCACGTACCTCGGCGCCCTCGCGGAGCGAGACACGCGCCTTCTCACCGTGGCCGCGCTGAACGGGGTCTTCAAGGGGCGTGTCGAGCAACCGGTGAACTACGTGAACGCGCCGCTTCTCGCGCGTGAGCGCGGGATCGAGGTCCGCGAGGCCTCGAGCGCCGCCTCGCCCGACTACACGAGCCTCGTTGCGGTCACGGCGCGCCTCGGCGGCGAGCCGCACCGGGTCGCGGGGACGACCATGGGCCGCTCCGACCGCCAGCTCCTCGTGCGTGCGCTCGAGTACGAGATCGAGGTTGAGCTCGACCGTTTCATGCTCCTCGTCGTGAACGACGACCGCCCGGGGATCATCGGCCGGCTGGGAACGATCCTCGGGGAAGCCGGCGTCAACATCGCCAACATGGCGGTCTCGCGCAACCGCCGCGAGGCGCGCGCGCTGATGGTCCTGAGCGTCGACTCGCGGCCTCCCGACCCGGTGCTCGAGCGCCTGCGGACGGAGGTGGGGTTCGTCGACGCCCGCTTCATCGTCCTGCCGGAGGCGTAGGTGCGCGAGACGTCGTGGCCCGCTCCCGTCGAGCGCGTCGCCGCCGTCTTGCGC
>JACVSB010000331.1 GCA_014534155.1 Thermoleophilia bacterium | reverse complement strand
GGTGCGCGGCTCCTCGAGCGTGCCGCCTCCATGGCGTGGCGCGCGGCGCGGAGCGAGCAGGCGATCCGGCACTTCGAGGAGGCGCTCGCGGTCTTCGAGGCCGCGGGCGACAGCCACGCCGCAGCGCGAGTCTCCGCCCGACTCGGCGAGGTGATGTGGCAGGCAGGGCGGCTGGACGAAGCGCTCGAGCGCATGGAGCGCGCGTACGCGACGCTCGGCGAGGACGAGCAGGACGCGGATGCTGCCGCCCTCGCGGCGGAGCTCGGACGGCTCCACTTCTTCGCCGGCAACCGCGAACGCGCGCGAGAGCGAATCGAGCAGGCGCTCGCGGTCGCCGAGAGCCTGCGCCTCGCGGAGGTGATCTCGCAGGCCCTGAACACGAAGGCCCTTATCCTGCGCAGGCCGGAGGAGAGCCTCGCCCTTCTTCGGCACGCACTCGCGGTGGCGCTCGAGCACGACCTCGTTGCCGCAGCCGGGCGCGCCTATTTCAACCTGTCGTTCGTCCTGGCCGGACGGGATCGGTTCGACGAATCGCGGAAGGTGCTCGAGGACGGCCTCGCGCTTGCCCGCCGCCGCGGCGACCGCGGCCAGGAGCTGATGGTCCTGGCACAGCTGAGCGAAGTGCTGGCGGGTCTCGGCGAATGGGACGAGGCTCTCGCGCGCATGAACGAGATACCCGAGGACGCGAGGCGGCAGGGCTACCTCTTTTCCGGGAATGCCCACATGCTCGCGTTCATTCGCGTGCACCGGGGCGACCTCGAGCAAGCGGAGCCACTCGTGGCGGAGTCGGCGGCGATGGCCTCGGACACCCAGTCTCGAATTTTCGCGGCGTTGGTTCGCGCCGTCGTCGCTCGAGCGCGTGGCAGGCACCGGGAGGCGCTCTCGGCGGGCCAGGAAGCGTACGAGCTGGCTCGGACCAGCCACCCGGGTGTGCCGGTCGAGCCGCTCGTCGAGGCGGTCGAGGCTGCCCTCGCGCTTGACGATCTGGACAAGGCCGACGAGCTGCTCGGGCCGTTGGGCGCGCTCGCGCCCGTCGAGCGAACCCACTTGGTCCAGGCCCAGGAGGCGCGCTTGCAGGCGCGCCTCACTGCCGCGCGGGGCGAGCGCGACGGTGTCGAGCCGAAGTACAAGCGCGCGGCGGCGGTCTTCCGCGAGCTCGGAACGCCGTTTTGGCTTGCGGTAACGCTGCTCGAGCACGGCGAGTGGCTGGTCGCGTCGGGACGAGGCGACGAGGCCGTCCCGCTCCTCGACGAGGCACGCGAGATCTTCGAGCGGCTGCGAGCGCGGCCCTGGCTGGAGCGCGTCGACGGGGCCGCGGGCGCTCCGCGTGGGGCACCAGAGTTGGCAGAAACTGCCTAGCGCGCCCGGAAGGCGCCCGGCAGCGCACCGAGAGCTGGTCGAGGAGGATCCCCAAGGTGGGGCTTCGCTGGTAGTTCCCGACGCGCCGGCTAACGAAATCAACGGCGCCGCCAGCTCGCGGAGCAAGGCCTCGCCGACCTCGAGCGGGCTCGCGGAAGGCCGATCCGGCGCCCCGGCTCGAACAGCGACTGGCTGCGCGAGCTAGCGGAGAAGGCGCAAGCGGAGCTCGACAG
>JACVSB010000255.1 GCA_014534155.1 Thermoleophilia bacterium | reverse complement strand
CCTCCTCGGTGACGAGCGGTGCCTTCTCGGTGCGGTCGACGGACGCCATCGTTCCTCCAAGGGTATCGCTGTGAGGTCGCCTCGACAGGCGGGGGACCTGAGAGTAGAGGCGGCCCCGGATGGAGCCCGAAGAGGGCGCTGTGCGGGGACTTCGTCGCCGCGTCGCCCCGCCGGCCGGGCCGCTTCCCGCCCGCTCTCCGACCGCCCGAGAGCGTCAGCCCGCGCGCTCGGCGCTGGCCAGTCCGCGGCGCGCCCAGAGCGCGAAGAGCCCGGCGAGGACGGCTGCCGCGCCGAAGGCGAGCGCGACATGCGCGGGCGCGCCGGCGACGAGGCCGCGTCCTGCCTCCAGGAAGTAGGTCGTCGGGTTGAAGCGGGCGATCGCCTGGATCCAGCCCTGGAGGAGGTCGAACGGGACGTATACGGGCGCGAGGAAGAGGACGAAGAAGACGGGCACCTGCATGGCCGGGCCCGCCTGCATCGTCCGGAGCCGCATCGCGACTCCCGAGGCCCAGAGAAGGCCCGCCGAGTTGACGATCGCGGCGAGGAGAAGAAGCGCGACGACCTCGAGGCCGCTGCCGAGGATCTCCATCCCGGCGAGGAGGGCGACGAGGAAGACGACGCTCGCCGTGAAGAGCCAGCGCCCGAGCGCCGCCAGCGCGTATCCGGCCACGATCGCGCCGCGGCGCGGGGCCGCGAGCAGGAGGCGCCGCGCGAACCCGCTCTCGAAGTCGCGCGCGATCGCAAAGCCCGTGAAGACGCCGCCGAACGCCGCCGACTGGAGGAGCACGTAGACGAACTGGAAGGCCGTGTAGCCGGCGGGGAAGTCGAACCCCGGGGCGCGCTCGAGCCGTGAGAGTCCGCCCGCGAACGCGGTGAAGAAAAAGAGCGGGAAGAGGAGCGACGGAAGGAGGACGCTCGGACGCGTGAACGAGTTGTGCAGCATGCGCCAGGCGACGGCGAGCGCGACGTCCCGGGAAGGCCTCACGTCCGCTCCAGGCGCGAGGCGAGCGCGAGCGACGCCGCGGCGAGAGAGAGGACTGCGATCGTCGCCGCGAGCCCGAAGCCGAGCGCCAGGGCCTGGGCGTCCCAGCCCGTGATGATCAGGCTGCGGATCGCCTCGATCAGGTACGAGACGGGGTTGTACGTGGCGACGGTCCGGAACCAGTCCGTCTCGATGAGGTTGCGCGGCAGGGCCATGGACGAGAGGAAGAGGAAGATGAAGAGCACGGGAAAGAGGCCCTGGACCGCCTCTCCCGAACCCGTGCGAAGCGCGAGGAAGGCGCCCACGGCCGCGAACGCCGTCCCGATCGCGACCGCGAGCGCGAGGATCGTGAGCACGCCCAGGACGCCCGTATGGATCCTTACTCCCGCGGCAAAGCCGACGCAGAGGAAGAAGAGCGCCTGGACGGCGCCGAGCGCGACCACGCCGGCGAGCTGGCCGACGAGGAGCGCGCTCCCGCTCACCGGCGTGAGCGCAAGCCGGTTGAGGAAGCCCGTGTCTACGTCGCGGGCGAGATCCGTGCCGCCGTTCGTGGTCGCGAAGACCGCGCCCTGGACGAAGGCGAAGGCGAGCGCGAAGTCGACGTAGCGATCGGTCGGAAAGCCCGGAATCCGCGTCGCCGGCTCGAGCCCGCCGCTGTTCACCGCGAGCAGGAACATCGGGAAGAGGAGCGAGGGGACGATCGTCGCCGGCTGGCGCGCGCTTCGCAGGAGCGCGCGCCGCGCGAGGACCGCGACCTGGAGCGCGGCTCCGGACGTCATGCGGCGATCACGCTCCGATCGGTTCCGGCTCGGGCTCGCCGCCCGCACCCTCGAGCGAGCGCCCCGTCTTCGCGAGGAAGACGTCGTCGAGCGTGGGTTCGACGAGCTCCAGGTGCGCGACGGGAATCTCCTCGGCGTCGAGGGCACGAACGACGTCCGCGAGCTCCTCCGCGGCGCCGCGGAGCCGTACCGCGACGCCCTTGGGAGAGCCCTGCGTGCGCTCGCCGAACCGCTCGAGCACGCGCGCGGTCCGCGGCAGGTCGCGAGGGTCCGAGGGCACGACGTCGATGCTCGGCCGGCCGATCTCGGCCTTCAGCTGCGGCGGCGTCCCCTCCGCGGCGATCCTGCCCCGGTCGATGATCCCCACGCGGTCGGCGAGGACGTCCGCCTCCTCCAGGTACTGCGTGGTCAGGAAGACGGTGACGCCGTCGTCGCGGGCGAGACGTCCCACCTCGGCCCAGAGAGCCGCGCGGCTCTGCGGGTCGAGCCCGGTGGTGGGCTCGTCCAGGAAGAGGATTCGCGGCCGGTGCACGAGCGCGAGCGCGAGGTCGAGCCGGCGCTTCATGCCGCCCGAGTAGCCGCCGACCTTCCGGTCGACGGCGTCGGCGAGCCCCACCCGCGCGAGGAGCTCGTCCCCGCGCCGGCGCCGCTCCACGCGCGGAAGCCCGTGGAGTGCCGTCTGCAGGCGCATGTGCTCGCGACCCGTGAGAACGGGGTCGAGCGCCGCCTCCT
>JACVSB010000111.1 GCA_014534155.1 Thermoleophilia bacterium | reverse complement strand
GCGCTCCGCCGGAGGACGGGCGGCCAGTCCCCTGGCACCTTCGTTTGCCGGAGGGCGACGTTCTCGCCCGTCTCGTCCGTGCGAGTCGGGAAGCCGATATCGCCAATCCCTCCTAGGGCGCTTCCCGCTCGCCGAGCTCGAAGACGATCATGTCGGTGTCGTCGTCGCAGTCGAGCAGCGCGTAGCGGCGCTCGAGCAGCCGCTCGCGGCCCCGGTAGACGGCGGCTGCGGCCAGGTTCAGCCGGCGGCGCAGCACGGAGCCCCGCGGGAAGAGGCCGGCGACCCCGACGAGCACGGCCGGGACGAGCCCATATACGCGGATCAAGCGTCGCACACGCGGATCAAGCGTCGCACGGCCCCTCCGGTAGAAAAGAGCGGTAGAAACTAGCCGGGAACCCTGATGGTTACAGGGCTCCCGCTACTGGTTCCACTTGTCGGCGGTAACCTTGCCCTTGCGCTCGTTCTTCGCGCGTGCGCTCGTCACGTCCTGCGGGGTCGCGGCGTCGTAGAGGTCGCCCTGCTTGTTCGTCATCTCGCCCTGCGTTCGGCGCGCCGAGAAGCTCTTGCCGAAGCGCTGCAGGCGGCGGAAGTACCGGTTCATGGTCGGGCTTTGCCCTGCGCTCCGACGTTTCTAACGCGGACAGCTGCTCTCCTCGGCTAGAATGATTCACATAGTTAACGAATTTCCATCCGAACGCGCGGTCGTCGGGGCAGTTCCGCTTGCCAACGAGCTGCGGCCCGTCCTGCTCCGGCTCGCCCGCGAGCTTCGCCGCGAGCTCGCTCCGCTCGGCTTGACCGCGGGGCAGGCGGCGCTCCTGCACGCCATCCGGACGACTCGCGGGGTCGGCATCCGGGAGCTTGCCGCCCGGGAGGGCGTCTCGGCTCCGCGCGTGAGCGCCGCCGTCGACCGCCTGCAGACCCGAGGTCTTGTCGAACGCACGAGGTCGGGCTCCGACCGGCGGCGCGTCGAGCTCACGCTGACCGAGGAGGGCGAGCGCGTCCTTCGCTCGGCGAGGCGGAGGCGGACCGCCTGGCTCGCGGCTAGGCTCGCGCGCCTCGACGCCCGGGAGCGAGGGGCTGTCGCTGAGGCCCTCGGCCCGCTGACTCGCCTCCTCGAAGCGGAGGCCGAGTGACGCGCGCGCTCCTCGCCGCCAACCGCCGCACGCTCGCCAGCCTGCGCCGGCACCGCAACTACCGCCTCTTCTTCTCGGGCCAGGTCGTCTCGGTCACCGGAACCTGGATGCAGAACGTCGCTACGGCGTGGCTCGTCCTCGAGCTGACCCGCTCGCCGGTGGCGGTGGGCGTGCTCGCGCTCTGTCAGTTCCTCCCGTTCACCCTTCTCAGCCTGCCGGCCGGCGTCCTGCTCGATCGCATGGACGCGAGGCGGACCGTCGTCGTGACGCAGGTCCTGTCGATGGTCTTCGCGGCGGTGCTCGCAGCGCTCACGCTCGGCGGCCTCGTGACGGTCTGGCAGGTCTACCTCGTCGCCGCCCTGCGCGGCAGCGTCCTCGTCCTCGACAACCCCGCACGCCAGGCGCTCACGTTCGAGATGGTCGGCCGGACGGAGCTTCCGAACGCGGTCGCGCTCAACTCGACGCTCTTCAACGCCGCGCGCATCGTCGGCCCTGCGCTCGGGGGCGCGCTGGTCGCTACGGTCGGCGTCGGCGCCTGCTTCGCTCTCAACGCCGCGAGCTTCGTGGCGGTCCTCGCGGGCCTCCTGGCCATGCGGAGCGGCGAGCTGCACCCGCGCGACCGAACCTCGGACGCCGGTCTCGTGCGCGGCGTCCGCGAAGCAGCCGCGTACGTCCGCGCGACGCCGACCGTGGCCGTCGTGCTCGGGTCCGTGCTCGTCGTCAGCATGCTCGGCTTCAACTTCCACGTCCTCCTCCCGGTGCTCGCGCGCCAGACGCTCGCGGCGGGGCCGGAGACCTTCGGGATCCTCTCGGGGTGCTTCGGCGCCGGCGCGCTCCTCGGCGCCCTCGTGAACGCCTCGCGGGCGCGGGCGAGCGCCCGCGCGTTCCTCGTCGGTACGGCCGCATTCGGCCTGGCCGAGCTCGCGCTCGCGCCGCTCCACTCGCTCGTCGGCGCGGGAGCGGTGCTCGTCGCGGTCGGCGCCGCGTTCACGACCTGGACCTCGAACGCCAACGCGACGATCCAGCTCGCTGCGCCGGAGGCGCTTCGCGGCCGCGTCCTCTCGCTCTACTTCCTCGCCTTCAACGGGTCGATGCCGCTCGGGGGCATCCTGGCCGGCTGGCTCGCGAGCTCCGGCGGAACGGAGCTCGCGTTCGCGGTCGGCGGCGCAGGAGCGCTCGCGTCCGCGCTGGTCGGACTCGTTCTCCTCGACGGCAGAGCGAAGAGGCGCTCCCCGGCCGCCGCCCTCGCCGCGCGCGCGAGGTAGACCGGATCCGGCACGACTGGCCGCCGGGAAGGAGCTACGCCGCCACGATGTACACCGGCGTCCCGACCTCCACGCGCTCGAAGAGCCACTCCGCTTCCGGGATCGCCATCCTGATGCAGCCGTGGGAGGCGCTGTAGCCGAGCGACGCCGCGTCGGGCGTTCCGTGGATCCCGACCGCGTACGCCGAGAGGCCCATCCACCGCGTTCCCAGCGGGTTTCCGGGCCCCGGCGGAATCGGCTCCGCGCCCTTCGCCCAGTCGCTGTCGGGCGGAGTCCAGGTCGGGTCGCGCTGCTTGACCACGATCTCGTACTCCCCGAGGGGCGTCGGGTACTCGAGAGAGCCGGTCGCGACCGTGAACTGCCGGACGAGCGCTTCGCCGTCGTAGAGGAAGAGGCGGTTGGAGCCGCGCCGGATAACGACGACGGGGCCGATGTCGCTCGCCGTCACCCGCGGTTCCACGGGCACGACGGCGAGCTCGAGCTGCATCCCCCGGTACGTCGTCCGGAGCACGCGCACGAGACGCTTGGCCATGAGCGCGCGGTCGACTCGACGGCCCGCCTCGCCGGGCTCGACCTGGGGCGTCAAGCTCGCCGACAGCCCGACGAGCTTGGCCTCGGTCGCCGGCTTCGCAAAGCGCTTCTCCATCCGGGCCAGGTAGCGCGCGAGCGCGCGGCGGTCGATCGTGACCAGCATGTCGATGCGCGCGCCGGGTCTAGCGTCCAGCGCCCGGCGCACCGCCTCCGGCGCGGCGGGCCTCGCGCCGAGCTGCTTCGGCGTGGCGGTCCACTGCTGGTCGCCGAAGAACAGCCGAACGGGCTGGTCGAACCTCCGCTGGAGCTCCTGCTCGGCGCGCGCGGAGATGAGGCCGCCGACCGGGACGCCTGCGACCTCCACCCCGTCGGGCACCACGGGCAGCGATACGCCCGCTGCGGGAACCGCCGTCCCGAAGCCGACGGCGACGAGGACCGCGAGCAGGATGCGGTGGATCACGGCTCCGTGATGGTACGCAATCTGGCCTGCGGGGCCAGGTCTCGCAGGCAGGCCGCTAGGGTGACGTCGTGATCGATCTGCGTTCCGACACGGTGACGAAGCCGACGGCGGGCATGCGCCGAGCGATGGCGGACGCCGAGGTCGGAGACGAGCAGAAACGTGAGGACCCGACGGTGATCGCGCTCGAGGAGCAGGGCGCTGCGCTCCTCGGTCAGGAAGCGGCCGTGTACGTGCCCACGGCCACGATGGCGAACCAGATCGCGCTGCGGCTCCTCTCGGAGCCCGGGGACGAGCTCGTCGCGCATGCGGGAGCGCACGTCGTTCGCTACGAGCTGGGCGGGCCGGCCGTGCACTCGGGGCTCTCGCTCAGCGTGATCGAGACGGAGGACGGACGCTTCGGCGCGAACGAGGTCCGCGCAGCCGTGAACCCGCCGGCCGACCTGCACGCGCCACCGACGCGGATCGTCTCGCTCGAGAACACGCACAACGGAGGCGGCGGGCGGGTCTGGTCGCTCGAGGGGGTTCGCGCGGTTGCGGAGGAGGCCAGGCGGCATGCGCTTGCGGTCCACCTGGACGGCGCGCGCCTCCTGAACGCGTGCGCCGCGGCCGGCGTTCCCGCGTCCGCGTACGGCCGCGAGGTCGACGCGGTCACTCTCTGTCTCTCCAAGGGGCTCGGCTGCCCTCTGGGCGCGCTCCTCGCCACCTCGGCGGAGCGGGCCGCGAAGGCGCGCCGGCTCAAGCACCTCTTCGGCGGCGCGATGCGCCAGGCCGGCATCGTGGCGGCGGCCGGCCTCTACGCGCTCGCCCACCATGTCGACCGGCTCGCCGACGACCACGCGAACGCACGACGGCTCGGCGAGGGCCTCGCGGACGCGGGCCTTCCCGTCGACCTCGACCAGGTGGAGACAAACTTCGTCCTCCTCGACGTGGCGCAGCTGGGGTTCGACCCGGACGAGGCGGTCGCGCGCCTGCGCGCCGAGGGAGTCGGGCTCTCGTTCGCCTCGCGCCCGGGCGTCCTCCGCGCGGTCACTCACCTGGACGTGTCACGAGAGGACGTCGAGCGGGCAGTTCCGGCGGTCGCGCGCGCGCTGTCGCCGGTCCGCGCGTACGCCGGCTCGACCAGCGCCTAGCCGCACGCCCTCACTCGTACTGCAGGGCCTGCAGGACGTTCAGGCGCGCGGCGCGACGCGCCGGGAGGATGGCGGCCAGAACCCCGATCACGACCGCGATCACGGCGAAGGTGGCGAGGAGGCTGACCGGGATCGCGAACTGCACGTCGAACTGCGCGAGCGCCCGCGTGACGAGGAGGGCGAGGAAGATCCCGAGGGGGAGGCCGAGAGCAGCCCCGATCAGCGCCGTGATCACGCTCTCGTGCCGGATCATCCGGCGGACCTGCCGCCGCGTCATCCCGACCGCGCGCAGCATGCCGAGCTCCCGCGTGCGCTCGAAGACGGAGAGCACGAGCGTGTTCACCATCCCGAAGAGGCTGACGACGACCGAGAGCGCGAGCAGGACGTAGAGCATGCTGAGGAACTGGTTGAAGTCCTCGTCCTGCTCGTCGATCCACTCGCCCCGCGTCTGCACCTTCGCGTCGGGGAAGCTCGCAACCGCGTCGGTGAGCGAATCCGTCGTCGCCGCCGTGGGGGACCCCGGCACGTTCGCGAAGACGAACTGGTTCCGGGGCCGGTCGTAGAGGGAGTCGAACGTGTCCTCGGAGATCGAGACGGCTCCCAGGATGGGGTAGAAGGGCGGCGGCTCGTAGATCCCCTTCACCTGGAGCGCCGCGGTCGTGTCGGAGGGCGTGCGCAGCGTGAGGCGGCTCCCCACGTCGAGGTTGTTGTCTTCGGCGAAGTCCTTGGCGACGATCGCGCCGTCGCGGCCGAGGTCGGCGAGGACGTCGTCGGACCCCTCCTTCCAGTCGAAGCGGTACACCTTCTCGATCGCGTCCGGCACGATCCCGGTCACGTACTGCGCCTTCCCGTTCAGCGCGCCGAGCTCCGAGCGCACGGGCGTCACGAGGTCGGCCGCCTGCGAGCGCGAGAGCTCGTCCCCGGCGCCCGCGACGAACGGGGTGAACCCGTCCTGCGACGTGACGACGTAGTCGGCCTTGACCTGGCTCTCGATCGCGTCGCGATTCGAGGCCTTCATCCCGTTCGCGAGCACGGCGACGAAGGTGACGAGGGCGATCCCGATCATGAGGGCCGCGGCGGTGGCCGCCGTCCTGCCCGTGTTTCGCGTCGAGTTCCCCTTCGCCAGCCGCCCCGCGGTGCCGCCGATCCACGTCGCCGGCCGGCCGACGAGCGCGGCCAGGGGACGCACGAGACGCGACGAGACCATCGCGACGCCCAGGAAGAGGAGGAGCACGCCGCCTGCGATCGAGAGGAGCCTCTCCGCCGTGCCGAGGGCGTCACGGAACATCGCGAACGCGAGGAGCGTCACCGAGAGCGCGATCGTCACGAGCGCGATGTAGGGGGCGAACGGCGCGAGCCTCGACTTCGGCAGCTCCGCCCCTTCGCGGACGGCGGCGATGGGCGGGACGCGCGTGGCGCGGATCGCGGGGAAGAGCCCGGCGAGGACCGTCACGACCGTGCCGATGAGGAGCGAGACGACGACGGTGCGGGTCGCGAAAACGATGCCCGCCGTCGGGAGGTCGAGACTCAGCGCCTCGAACAGCTTGTTCAGGCCGACGGCGAGGCCGAGGCCGCCGAACAGCCCGACGACCGCCGCCGCCAGGCCGACCGCGAAGGCCTCGAGGATGACGGACGCCAAGATCTGGCGCCGGGACGCGCCGATCGTCCGCAGCGT
>JACVSB010000029.1 GCA_014534155.1 Thermoleophilia bacterium | reverse complement strand
TCCCCACGCCCAGCCGGCGAAGGAGCCGGAGAAGATCGTCGCGATCGACGCTGAGTACCTCGCCGGGCACCGCTTCCCCTACCAGGAGGCGATCGCGCTCCTCGAGGACGTCGACCTCCTCGCGGCGACGCCCGGCGAGGACCTGAACTGGCTCGAGGACGTCCACCTGCTCGAGGAGGAGGGCGTGCCGGCCGTCTTCGACCGCTACTCGAACTCGTTCCTCAAGATCTACTTTCCGATCCCCGAGGGGCGCGAGGACGAGATCGCGCGCAAGGTCCTCGTCAAGCACCTGCAGTCGGGCAACTCGTACGGGATCCAGCTGAAGGAGCGCCATGCCAAGTTCCCCCAGCCCGAGCTCGGGCCCTGGGTCGAGGGGTCGAAGACCGTCGGGACGGACTGGAAGCCGCCGGTGCTCGAGGGCTGGGAGCCGCCGGAGCACTGACTCCGGCCCGCCGAGAGAGGCCGCTCGCCTCTACGCCGGCGTCCAGACGAGGCAGGGCGCGCCAGCCCGGACGGCGCGGGCGGCCCTGGCGTAGCGCCCGGCCCGAAGCCGTGACGGGTCGGGCCCGAAGACGAGGAGCGCCGGCTCCCGCTCGGCCGTGAGCTCGAGCAGCGCGGCGACCGGCCGGGGGCTCCGCACGCGCACCCGCTCGACGGCGACGCCGAGCGCGTGCGCGAGCTCGGCGGGCGCCCGCAGCGCGCGGGCGTCCTCCGGCGTCTCGTCGATCTGGTCATAGCCCATGTTCACGGACATCCCGAGCGGGGGGAGGACGACGACGTTGGCGACCAGGAGCGGCGCGCCCGCTTCCACCGCGGTGTCGACGGCGAGCGCGGAGGCCTCCGGCGCGAACGGGACGGCGAGCGTCGCGAGCAGGATGGGGCGCGAGCCCGTGGCGCGCGCGGCCACGGGGTTGCGCGCGCGGGGCTCGGCGACGTGGGGCGGAGTCAATCCGGGTGGATCTCCCAGCGCGGCAGGTTGCGTGCATGGCGGCGAACCTTCCTGCGCCAGAACGGCATGTACCAGACGAACCACCCCGCGAGCACGACGGGCAGGAGCAGGAAGAGGGACTCGGCCACGAAGAGCGCGAGGAGCGTGAAGACGAGCGCCATGCCGGCCGCGACGCCGATCACCGAGAGCCGGTAGCCGCGCATCGTGCGCATGATCCCCCAGTACTCGTCGGCGGGGATCTGCGCGGTGTTCCAGCTGCGCCCGCAGACCTCGCACGTCCAGCGCTCGCCGTAGGCGACCTGGCGGACCTGACCGCACTCGCACTTGATCGTGATCGGCGCCCCGCGCACGCCCGGATCGTAGGGAACGCGAGCGCGGGCGGCGGCCGCGACGCGATTGAAAGCCCTCCGCCGTCAATGGTACGTTCGCGCCGGCAGCGACCCTGGACGCGCGACGAAGGAGGAGCCTGTGGCGGAAGCAGTCGTTGAAGAACGCCAGCTGCTGAAGGCGCTTCGCTGGTACGACGGCTTCGTCGTCGCCCTGGCCAACCCGGGGTTCCTGATCGGGTCGCTCGGCTTCTCGATCGGCGTCCTCGGCGGCTGGGGCGCCGTCGCTCTGTGGACGATCTCGATGACGATCGGCGTCCTGTCCAACTGGATCTACTCGGAGAGCGCGGCGATGTTCCCCGACAAGCCCGGCGGGATTGCCCTCTACGCGCACGAGGGGTGGCGCCGCTACTTCTCGCTCGTCGGACCGATCGCGACGTTCGGGTACTGGTTCGCGTGGTCGAGCGTCCTCGCGCTCTTCGGCGTCCTCATCGGGTCGCTGATCCAGGCCGAGTGGTTCCCCGGGCAGGACTGGACCTTCTCCACCGGGCTCGCCGACAACCTCGGCTTCCCCCACGTGATCGCTGCGGGCGTGATCGTCATGGTCTGGGCGTTCAACATCTTCGGCATCCGCCCCACGGTCTGGGTCGCCTACGTGACGGGCGCCCTCCTCATGATCCCGCTCGGCGTCTTCATCGTCCTGCCGTACCTCACTGGTGACTTCGCCTCGTCGAACCTGACATGGGAGGTCCCGGACTGGAAGACGGCGATCGTCTGGCTCTACATCATGGGCTGGTCCGCCTACGGGGTCGAGACGTGCGCCGCCTTCGCGCCGGAGTACAAGGACACGGTCCGGGACACGACGCTCGCCCTTCGCTCGGCGGCGCTCTTCTCGCTGGCCGTCTACTTCCTCCTCCCGCTCGGCCTCACGGGCACGGTGGGACAGCAGGCGGCGCTCGACGACCCGGCCGGGTTCTACGTGGGCGCGTTCGACTCGATCGTGGGCGGAGCGGGCGATCTCATGGTCGTCCTCCTCATCGCGAGCCTCGTCCTCTCCATGAACACCGCGACCGCGGACGGGTCGCGGGCGCTGTATGGGATCGCGCGCGACGGCGTCACCCTGCGGGAGCTCTTCCACCTGAACCGCTTCCACGTCCCCGCGCGCGCGATGACGGTGGACATGGTCGTGAACATCCTGCTCGTCTTCTTCGTCGGCAACATCCTCGCCATCCTCGTCGCCGGCAACCTCGGGTACATGTCGGCGCACTTCTTCGCCCTCACCGGGTTCCTCCTCCTGCGCAAGGACCGGCCCGGGTGGCCGCGGCCGATCAGGCTGCCGCGGATCTGGCTCGCGATCGCCGCGATTCTCGCCGCCGCGAACGCGTTCTTCATCGTCGTCGGGGCCTCGAACCCGAGCCTCACCGGTTACGGAGGGACGAAGGAGACGTGGATCGGCGTCGGCGTCCTCCTGCTCTCGGTCGTCCTCTTCGTCTTCCGGCGAGCCGTGCAGGACAGGGGGCCGGTGCACCTGCGCGAGGAGACGCCCGCGACGCCGGAGGAGGCGGTCGAGCCGGCAGCCACCCAGCCGGCGACGACGCTCTGAGAGCTACGCGGGGCGACCGCGGCCGGCGGGGGCGTCCTCGGCGGATTCCTCGAGCCCGGCCTCCCGCTCGCCCTCGTCCTCGCCGTAGCCCTTGCCCTCCTGCTCCTCGAGCAGGTCGTCCTGCGCTTCGGTCTCGTGCTCGCTCATGGCCGGTGCCTGCCCGCGGCACGCGGCCCGAAACGCCTAGCGGGCGAGCTCGAGGAGCGAGCGGACGTCGAGCGGCGCCGTGAACATCCCGACGTGCTCCCCGGGAGCCGGCTCCGGCCACTCCTCGCGAGGTCGGTCCCAGTAGAGCTCGACGCCGTTTCCGTCCGGGTCGCGCAGGTACAGCGCCTCGCTGACGCCGTGGTCCGAGGCGCCGTCGAGAGCGATCCCGGCCTCGAGCAGGCGGCGGAGCGCGGCGGCCAGGAGCTCGCGCGTCGGGTAGAGGACGGCGACGTGGAAGAGGCCGGTCGTTCCCGGCGGCGGCGGGGAGCCGCCGCGGCTCTCCCACGTGTTCAGGCCGATGTGGTGGTGGTAGCCGCCGGCGGCCACGAAGGCCGCCTGGGAGCCGAACCGCTGCTGGAGCTCGAACCCGAGGACGTCGCACCAGAAGGCAAGCGAGCGCTCGAGGTCGGCGACCTTCAGGTGGACGTGGCCGATGCGGACGCGGGGGTCGATCGCGCTGCTCACGAGCGCGACGATAGCCCTCGCGCAACGTCGGCCATGGTGGAGAAGCGCGCGCCCCGCTCGCCCATGTGGCGGACGAGGCCGTCGAGCATGGCGATCCGGCTCCCGCGCGCGATCACCTGCGGGTGCATCGTGAAGGTGAGGACGCCGCCCTCCACGTTCTCGTCCATCCAGTCGAACTCGGCCCGCCAGATCTCGCCGACCTCGCTCGGCGGGCTCCCGCCGCGGCGGTAGGGGTCGAAGTTGAACTGGAAGTGGACCCAGTCGTCGAGCTCGAACGAGAGCGGAAGCTCCCAGAAGCCCGCCTCGCGGCCGCGAACGAGCGGCTCCGCGCGCGCGACGCGGTCGCCGATCCGTGGCCGGAACGGCCGGTAGTCGTCGGCCATCAGGCTGGAGTCGTAGAGGAACGGGCGGGCCTCGACGAGCTCGAGCGTGGACGGCGAGAGGTCGGCCGAGGGCGCGCGGAAGCCGAGCGGCGTCACGTCGGCGGCCTCGAGCGCGCGCCACGCGCGGTCCATATCGGCCTCCTCCTCCGCGCGCGTCTGGTTGCTCGGGTCGACGTGCGCGTACGAGTGGTGGGCGACCTCGTGACCCGCGGCGAGGATCCGCTGGAGCTCGCGCGGGAACGACTCCACGGTGTGCCCGGGCACGAAGAACGTCGCCGGCACCCTGTGGGAGGCGAGGAGCTCGAGGACGCGCGGAACGCCGACGCGCGCCCCGTACTCGCCGCGCGCGAGCATCGCGGGCGTGACGCGCTCGTAGGCGAGCCAGACCGAGAGGGCGTCGAAGTCGAAGGTGAGGCAGACGGTGCTCCCCGGCACGGCACGATCGTATGCCGGACCGCGCCGGCCGGTCCCGCCCGGCGCACGCCTCGCCGTTCCCTACGCTTTCCGCGCATGCGCCAGCGCGACCTTCCCCCGCCGAGCGTGCGTCCGCACCTTCCCCCCTGGTGGCTCGAGGAGGCGCTCGCCGCCGAGCGGGGCGAGCGCGAGGCGCGGCCGCTCGAGGGCGACCGGCGCGTCGACGTCGCGGTCGTCGGCGGCGGCTACACCGGGCTCTGGACGGCGCTCGCGCTTCGGGAGCTCGATCCCGCCCTCTCCGTGGCGATCCTCGAGGCAGAGGTGTGCGGCTGGGGCCCGAGCGGGCGAAACGGCGGCTTCCTGAACGGGTACTGGACGCACCTCTCGCGCCTTCGCCCGGTGTTCGGTGACGCCGGCGCCGTCGCGATCGCGCGGGCGGCCGCCGGGGCCGTGCCCGCCGTTCGCGCCTTCGCGTCCCGGCGGGGCGAGGACGTCTGGCTGCGCGAGGGTGGGTACCTGAAGGTCTCGGCCGCGCCCGCGCAGGACTCCGTGGTCGACCGCTCGGTCCGGACAGCGGAGGAGCTGGGCGTTCCGGAGGAGGCGGTGCCGGTGAGCGCGGAGGAAGTCGCCGAGCGAATCCGCTCGCCCCGCTTCCGGCGGGGCGTCTTCTTCCGGGACGGCGCCACGGTGCAGCCTGCGCGGCTCGCGCGCGCCCTACGGAGGGCAGTCCTGGACGAGGGGATCGCGCTGCACGAAGGAACGCGCGTGACGCGGCTTCGCGCAGGGTCGCCGAGCACGCTGGAGACGCCGCGCGGGCGGGTCCTCGCCGACGAGGTCGTCCTCGCGGTCAACGCCGCGCTGACGGGATGGCCGCCCGCGCGGAGCCGTCTCACGAACTTCGGAAGCTACGTCGTCCTGACCGAGCCCGTGCCCGACGTGATCGAGGAGATCGGCTGGACGGGCGGCGAGGCGGTCACGGACGGACGCATGTTCGTCCACTACTTCCGGACGACGAACGACGGCCGCGTCCTCATGGGCTCGGGCTCCGGGCCGATCGGCCACGGGGGGCGTCTGGACGACGGGCGCTTCACGACAGACGCGCCGACCGGCGCCCGCGCCGAGCTCGGACTCCGCCGCCTGCTGCCCCCGCTCGCGGACGTCCGGATCGCGCGCTCCTGGGGCGGTCCGATCGACGTCTCCTCCGACCACTTTCCCTTCGCGGGGACGCTGCCGGGGAGCCGCGTCCACTACGGCGCAGGTTACTCGGGACACGGGGTCGGCCCGAGCTGGCTCCTCGGCCGCTCCCTTGCGTCGCTCGCCCTCGGGCGCGACGACGAGTGGTCTCGCTTTCCGCTCGTTCGCACGCCGTCGGCGCGACTCCCGCCCGAACCCGTGAAACGGATCGGCGGCGGGCTCGTCCGCGCGGCGATCCTCTCGCGCGAGGAGGCCGAGGAGGAGGGTGGGGAGGCGCCGCTGCCGGTGCGGGCGGCCGCGGCGCTCCCGCGGCTCCTCGGTATGCCGCTCGGAACGCGATAGGCTCGAAGGACGCGCGCGAGAGAGAGGGAGGTTCGAGATGAGCGTGGCGACACGGCAGCAGAACTTCGTCGACGGCGACTGGGTCGACGCCGTCGAGGGCGAGACGATGGAGGTGCTGAACCCTGCGACGGGCGAGGCGATCGGCGAGGTGCCGCGCGGGAGCGCGGCCGACGTCGACCGCGCGGTCGCGGCGGCGAAGAGGGCGTTCGGCGACTGGCGCGAGACGACGCCGCAGGAGCGCGCCGAGGCGCTCCTCAAGCTCGCAGACGCGCTGGAGGAGCACGCCGACGACCTGATCCAGGCCGAGATGGCGAACGTGGGCAAGCCACACGGCGTCGTCGTGGACGAGGTCCCGGTGTCCGCCGACAACCTCCGCTTCTTCGCGGGCGCCGCCCGCAACCTCGGGGGCAAGGCGACCGGCGAGTACATGCGCGGCTACACCTCGATGATCCGCCGCGAGCCGGTCGGCGTCGTCGGCCAGATCGCGCCGTGGAACTACCCGCTCATGATGGCGATCTGGAAGATCGGCCCTGCGCTCGCGGCCGGGAACACGATCGTTCTCAAGCCGTCGGAGCAGACGCCCCTCACGACGCTCCTGCTCGCGGAGTACGCGTCGGAGATCCTGCCCTCCGGCGTCCTCAACGTGATCACGGGTGACGGCGAGCCGGTCGGCGCCGGCATCGTCCGCCACCCGGACGTCCGAATGGTCTCCCTGACGGGTGACGTCGCGACGGGGAAGGAGGTCGCGCGCGCCGCGGCGGACACGCTCAAGCGGGTGCACCTGGAGCTCGGCGGCAAGGCACCGGTCGTCGTCTTCGATGACGCGGATCCGGCGGCGGTCGCAGAGGGGATCAAGGTCGCCGGCTACTGGAACTCGGGCCAGGACTGCACGGCGGCGTCACGCGTCGTCGCGGGACCGAAGGTGTACGACCGCCTGCTGGACGAGCTCGTGCCCGCGGTCGAGTCGCTGCACGTCGGCGACCCGTCGGAGGGCGAGGAGATCGAGATGGGCCCCGTCATCTCGCGGACGCAGCAGGAGCGCGTCTTCGGGTTCCTCGAGCGTGCCACCTCGAACGGCAAGGCGCGCGTTCTCACCGGCGGCGAGAGGAACGGCGACCGGGGCTTCTTCGTCAAGCCGACCGTCGTCGTCGACGTCGACCAGACGGACGAGATCGTCAAGCGCGAGGTGTTCGGCCCGGTCGTCACGGTGCAGCGCTTCGCCGACGACGACCAGGCGATCGCGTGGGCGAACGACGTCGACTACGGCCTCTCGGCGTCGGTCTGGACCCGCGACATCGGGCGCGCGCTGAACGCCGCGCGCAAGCTCGAGTTCGGGACGGTCTGGATCAACGACCATATCCCGCTCGTCTCCGAGATGCCGCACGGCGGCTACAAGCAGTCGGGCTACGGCAAGGACCTGTCCATGTACGCAGTCGAGGACTACACGCAGGTCAAGCACGTGATGGCGAAGATCGACTGAGGCGAGGCGCGACCGTCGGGTGAAGGGCGCCGCAAGGCGCCCTTCGCATTTCGCGAGTCGAGCGCGGCTCTCGCGCGCAAGGCGGAGCGCTAGCCGACGAACCGTCCCGAAACGCGTCATATACTCGCGATGGTGGCCGTGCGGGAGCGCGTGAGGGACGAGCCGGCCGCGGGGTCCGAACGCGTCGACGTCCGGCTCGACCGGGTGCGCAGGACGTATGGGGACGTCGTCGCGGTCGACGACGTCACGATCGAGATCGCCCGCGGGGAGTTCTTCACGATGCTCGGGCCGTCGGGCTCGGGGAAGACGACGACGCTCCGCCTCGTCGCAGGCTTCGAGCGTCCCGAGAGCGGACGCGTCTACCTGCGCGGGCGCGACGTGACGGAAGAGCCTCCGTACGGACGCGACGTGAACACGGTCTTCCAGGACTACGCGCTCTTCCCCCACATGAGCGTCGGCGAGAACGTGGGCTACGGCCTTCGAATCAGGAAGGTCGGCCGCCGCGAGCGGCGGGAGCGTGTCGACGAGGCGCTGGCCATGGTCCGGCTCCCCGGCCTCGGGGATCGCAAGCCCTCGCAGCTCTCCGGCGGGCAGCGCCAGCGGGTCGCGCTCGCGCGCGCGATCGTCAACCGGCCTGCGGTCCTCCTCCTCGACGAGCCGCTGGGCGCGCTCGACCTCAAGCTTCGCCAGGAGATGCAGGTCGAGCTGAAGCGGATCCAACGCGACGTCGAGATCACGTTCGTCTACGTCACGCACGACCAGGAGGAGGCGCTCACGATGAGCGACCGGGTGGCCGTGTTCAACCGGGGACGGATCGAGCAGGTGGGGTCGCCGGCCGAGCTCTACGAGCGACCCGCGAGCGAGTTCGTGGCCGGGTTCGTCGGGATCTCGAACCTGCTCGAGCGCGAGGGCCGAAAAGTCAGCATCCGCCCGGAGAAGATTCGCATCCTGGCCCGCGACGAAGCGGGCGACGAGAGCGCCGAGAGCGCGAGCGGCCGCGTGCGCGACGTCGTCTACGCCGGCGCGGCTACGCGCTACCTGGTCGACTTGGACGGCGGCGGGATGCTCACCGTCGTCCGGCAGAACCTCGAGACGACGTCTGCCCAGGCGCTCGAGGCCCGTGGGCGCGCCGTCCGCCTCGAGTGGCGGCCGGAGCATGCCCTGACGCTGACCGAACGGGGGGAGAGGGAGGAAGGTCGATGAGAGAGTCGGCGACGAGATGGCCGCGCGTCGCGGCCGTCGCGCTCCTCGCCGTCGCGCTCGCGCTCGCGGCAGGGTGCGGCGGTGACGACGACGGCGGCGGCGGAGGAGACGGAGGCGGCGGCGGGAGCGGAGACGGCGAGGCGCTGCCGGGCGGCGACATGCTGCAGAAGCTCGGCGAGGGGGAGGGGCGCGTCGACCTGATCGCGTGGGCGGGCTATGTCGAGAACGGCTCCACTGACCCGAGCGTGGACTGGGTGACGGGCTTCGAGAAGAAGACGGGCTGCAAGGTCAACGTGAAGATCGGCAACACCTCCGACGAGATGGTCACCCTGATGCGGACCGGGAACTACGACGGCGTCTCGGCCTCGGGCGACGCCACGCTTCGCCTCATCTACGGCGGGGACGTCGCTCCCGTCAACACCGACCTGATCCCGAACTACGCGGACGTCTTCGACGCGCTCAAGGACCAGCCGCACAACAGCCTCGAGGGGCAGATGTACGGGGTCCCCCACGGCCGGGGGGCGAACCTCCTCATGTGGCGGACGGACGTGGTCAAGCCCGCCCCCACGAGCTGGGGCGCGGTCTGGGACGAGAGCTCGCCCTACGACGGCAAGGTGACCGCGTACGACAGCCCGATCTACATCGCCGACGCGGCTCTCTACCTGAAGGCGACGCAGCCGGATCTCGGGATCGACAACGTGTACGAGCTCGACGACAAGCAGTTCAACGCGGCCGTCGATCTCCTCAAGAAGCAGCGGCGGATCGTAGGCGAGTACTGGGCCGACTACACGAAGGAGATCTCCGCCTTCTCGTCCAAGAACAGCGTGGTGGGGACGACGTGGCAGGTGATCGCGAACCTCCTGCAGGCGGACAAGGTGCCGGTGAAGACGATCCTCCCCAAGGAGGGCTCGACGGGCTGGTCGGACACCTGGATGATCTCGTCCAAGGCCAAGCACCCGAACTGCATGTACTTGTGGATGAACCACATCATCTCGCCGAAGGCGAACGCGCAGGTGGCCGAGTGGTTCGGGGAGGCGCCGGCCAACGACAAGTCGTGCGAGCTGACGGCCGACAAGAACCACTGCGAGATCTACCACGCGACCGACGAGGAGTACTTCTCCAGGGTCGCCTACTGGACGACGCCGCAGAAGGACTGCGGCGACGACCGGGGAGAGGTCTGCAAGGACTACTCGGAGTGGGTCGCGGCGTGGACTGAGATCAAGGGGTAGGCGACGGCGAGCGCCCCTGCCTTCGAGGCGGTGCCCGGGCCCTCTCCCGGGCGCCGCCTCGCGTCCTTCCTCTATCGCCGCCCGCGCCTCCGGGTCGGCCTGCTTCTCGCAGGCCCCATGGGCTGGCTCCTGGTCGCGTACCTCGGGTCGCTGGCAGTCCTCTTCGTCGCGGCGTTCTGGCGGCTCGACCCCTTCACCTCGGAGGTCGTGCGGGACCCGGGGTTCCAGAACTTCGAGACGCTCGCGCGCGGGGAGGTCTACCGGACGATCACGCTGCGCACGGTCGGAATCGCCGCCGCCGTCACGCTGGCCGACGCGGTGCTCGCCTTCCCGATCGCCTACTACATGGCGAAGATCGCCTCCGGGCGGACGCGCGGCCTCCTCATCGTCGCGATCCTCATGCCGCTCTGGTCGAGCTACCTGGTCAAGGTCTACGCCTGGCGAGTGATCCTGCAGGAGGAGGGGATCCTGAACTGGGCCCTCGCCCCCTTCGGGCTGAGCGGCCCCGGCTTCGGCACCGTCGCCACCTGGCTCGTCTTCACGTACCTCTGGCTCCCGTACATGATCCTGCCGGTCTACGCGGGCCTCGAGCGGATCCCCGGCTCGCTGCTCGAGGCCTCCGGCGACCTCGGCGCGACGGCCTGGCGGACGTTCCGGCGCGTCGTCTTTCCGCTCGCCTTCCCGGCCCTCGTCGCCGGATCGATCTTCTCCTTCTCGCTCACCCTCGGTGACTACATCACGCCAACGCTCGTGTCCTCGACGCAGTTCATCGGCAACGTCGTGTACGCGAACGTGGGCGTCGCCAACAATCTGCCGCTTGCAGCCGCCTTCGCGACGGTCCCCGTCGTCGTCATGATCGCCTACCTCCTCACCGCCCGGCGCGTGGGGGCGTTCGAGTCGCTGTGATCGAGAGTCGGGCCGGACGCCTCCTCCTCCGCGCTGCGACGGCTCTGACGCTCGCGTTCATCTACGTGCCGCTCTTCGTGATCGCCCTCTACGCGTTCAACGAGCGGCGGACGCAGACGTGGCCCATCGCCGGCTACACGCTGGGCTGGTTCGAGAAGGCGGTGGGGAACCCCGGCGTGCGCGACGCCCTCGTCACGTCGCTGAAAGCGGCTGGAGGCGCGACGGCGACCGCGCTCGCACTCGGGACGCTCGCCGCCTTGGCGGTGCAGCGCTACCGCTTCTTCGGCCGCGAAGCGGTCTCCTTCCTCGTCCTCCTCCCGATCGCGCTCCCGGGGATCGTGACCGGCATGGCGCTGAACGCGACCTTTCGCGAGGTGCTCTCGCCCTTCGGCCTCGGCCTGGGGCTCTTCACCGTGATCGTGGGGCACGCGACCTTCTGCATCGTGGTCGTCTACAACAACGTGATCGCACGCCTGCGGCGAACCTCGCGCTCCCTGGACGAGGCCTCGATGGACCTCGGCGCCGACCAGTGGCAGACGTTTCGCCACGTGACCCTGCCCGCCGTGCGCACCGCCCTCCTGGCCGGCGCCCTCCTCGCCTTCGCGCTCTCCTTCGACGAGATCATCGTCACGACCTTCACCGCGGGAGGAGAGCAGACGCTGCCGATCTGGATCTTCACTAACCTCTCCCGCCCGAACCAGCTCCCGATCGTGAACGTCGTGGCGCTTCTCCTGATCCTCCTCTCCGCCGTCCCGGTGTACCTGGCCCAGCGCCTTAGCCACGAGAGCGCCGGGCCCGTGGCCACCGGAGCCGCCGGTGGCGCACGCTGAGCACCCTTCGGGCGGCGACGCAGTCGACGGACGGCGCTTCGCAATGCGAAGGCTCCGCGGGTCGAGACGGCCGTTTGCGCAGCGTCCGTGGTAGTGTCCCGCGCATCGAGGAGGCTGCGGTGTGAGCAAGGCGACGACCACCTCCGGCGTCGAGCGGGGCCCGGTGAGCCGGCCGCGCTCGATCGACGATCTCGACCGGCGGATCATCGAGGCGCTGCAGGAGAACGGCCGTGAGTCCTTCCGGCGGATCGCCGACCAGCTCGGCGTCTCGGAGGCGACGATCCGTAACCGCTACGCGCGGCTTCGCGACGACCGGGTCCTCCAGGTCACGGGGGTCACGAACCCGCTCGGGCTCGGCTTCGAGGCCCAGGCCATGCTCGGGATCAAGACGAACCGCGCGCCGGAAACCGTCGCGGACGAGGTCGCGGGCTGGCGCGAGGCGGACTACGTCGTCATCACGGCGGGCCAGTTCGACCTCCTCGTCGAGATCGTCTGTGTCGACCGCCGCCACCTGCTCGACGTCATCAACCGCGTTCGCGCCCTGGAGGGCGTCGTCTCGACGGAGAGCTTCGTCTACCTCGGCCTCTGGAAGCAGCTCTACAACTGGGGCGCGCGTCCCCGTCACGCGGACCGCGCGGAGTCCTCGG
>JACVSB010000296.1 GCA_014534155.1 Thermoleophilia bacterium | reverse complement strand
ACCGGGTAGCTCGGGTCGTTCTCGTCCAGCCGGCGCCGGTCGAGGTCCTCGCAGGCGAGCCCGTAGAGGAAGGCCGACGCCGTGAGGACGTTTCCCGCCACCTCGACGTCCACGTTCTCCTCGCCGAAGGAGGCGGCGAAGAGGGTCTCGCAACCGGGGGGCGTGAAGCGCCAGTAGTCCGTGAGCGGAGGAGGATCCGTCGGCCATCGGCTGATGAAGGGAACGGTGACCAGAAGCGCGCCACCCGGCTTCAGCACGCGGAAGGCGGACTCGATCGCCCCGCGCGGCTCGAACAGGTACTGGAGCGTCTGGGTCAGGATGAAGCAGTCGAAGGTCCGCTCCCATTCGGCCCCGAGACCCTGGCCGAGGTCGGCGACGATCGTCGCTCGCTCGTTCGCCGCGTCGATGTCGACCACTTCCCGCCGCGCGACGCCGGTGCCGAAGCGCTCCGTGTACCCGCTGTCCTTCACCTCGAGCACCGCGCCGCGGACGTCGGCCTGGTGCCGTTCGAGGAAGCGTTCGATGTAGTAGCGGTCGATGCCCGTTCCCCGGTCTTTGCCCCATCTCGTGCTGACGGGCGCCGTCCTGCGCAGGAACGCGCGCCGCGACGGCGCTCGCAGGCGCGCGACCCTCTGCCTCGCCGCCTTCGCGCGCACGAGTGCGCCTACGCCGACCCGTAGCGCCGGTAGAGGCGGTCGACGAGCTCCGGCATCCGCTCGAGCTTCTCGGTGATGACGCGCACCCGGTACTCGCGGAAATGCTCCGGCTCGACGCCCAGCGCCTTCGCGAGGATCTCCATGACGTCGTTCGAGGGGACGGGCCGGTTGCCGTGCACGAGGTGGTTCAGGTACCCCGCGGAGAGGCCGCTTCGCTCCGCGAGGGCGCGGTACGTCGTCGCGCTCTCCGCCATGAGAGCCTGCACCGTGGCACCGAACGGCTCGTCGCTGTAGCGCCGCTTGCGCGCCATCACGTCCCCCGTACCCGTTCCACCACGTCTGCCACCTCGACCCGCTGGGCCGTTCTCGTCGCCCGCTCGAGGAGGTCGACGCGCCCGTCCTCGACCGTCTTCTTCCCCACCGTGACGCGGAAGGGGCAGCCGATCAGGTCCGCGTCCGCGAACTTCTCGCCGGGGCGGCGCTCGCGGTCGTCCACGAGGACGCTGAAGCCGGCTCGCTCGAGCTCGTCCGCCACGTGCTCGGCGGTCGCCATCGCGTCAGCGCCTGCCGCCTCGATGGGCACGACCTCGACGTCGTAGGGCGCAAGCGGCTTCGGCCAGGCTAGGCCGTGCTCGTCGTGGTTTTGCTCCACGGCGGCGGCCATGATCCGGCCGGGCCCGATCCCGTAGCTCCCCATGAGGATCGGCCGCTCACTCCCCGTCTCGTCGAGGTACGTGGCGCCCAGGGGCTCCGAGTAGCGCGTGCCCAGCTTGAAGATGTGGCCGACCTCGATCGCGGTCTGGAAGGCGAGGCGCCCGCCGCAGCGGGGGCACTCGTCGCCCTCGCGCGCCTCGCGGATGTCGGCGAAGCGCGCCTGGTAGTCGCGGCCGACCTCGACGCCGCGCAGGTGCCACCCGGTTCTGTTCGCGCCGGCCACGAACTGGCCCTCGCGCAGCATCTCGTCGGCGATCACGTCGACGGCGGTGCCGACCGGACCGATCGAGCCCGGGTCGGCCCCGAAGCTCGCCCGGATCTCCTCGGCGGTGGCCGGGCGCACCGCTCCGCGCAGGGCGGCGCCGATCTTGCCCTCGTGCAGCCGGTCGTCCCCGCGGACGAGCGCCAGGACGACACGGCCGTCGGAGACCACGGGCTTCGCCTTCGCGGTCGCGGCCGCGTCGACGCCGAGGAGGCCGGCGACCGACGAGGAGATCCGGTCCGCCTTCGGCGCCGGCGGCGGCTCGCTCGGGCCCGTCGGCGCAGCGGTCGAGGTCGTCGCCGACGAGACGTTGCGGCACGGCCAGTTCGTCGCGGGGGCGAACCGCGACGGGT
>JACVSB010000017.1 GCA_014534155.1 Thermoleophilia bacterium | reverse complement strand
GCCCGGAGCCGCTCGACGAGCTCCCCCAGGTACTCCTCGAGCTCGACCGGGGGGCCATCGCGCACGCTGCCATCCTCACACGCCGGCGGTGCCGCCGCCGCCACCGACCGCGTCGCGATGTCGCGCTCGACGTTCGCGCCGTGGACTAGCGCCCGTCCACCTCCCTGAGGAGGCGTACAGCAGAGGAGGAGCAGGCACTCCCTCGGGTGGCTCAGCTCTCGGCGGGGTCCGACGCGAGGGCACGCGCGACCACGCCGGCGTCGAGCCGCTCCACGACCTCGTCGGCCGCGCTGAGCCGCTCGGGGGCAAGCGTCCCGAGGACCGCGATGCAGCGCATGCCCGCGGCCTTCGCCGCCGCGATCCCCGCCTCGGTGTCCTCGAACACGACCACGTCCTCGGCAGCGAGCTGCGCGTCCAGGAGCTCGAGCGCGCGCACGTACCCCTCGGGGTCGGGCTTGCCGTGCACGACGTCGTCGGCCGAGACGACCACCGAGACGACGTCGTCCAGCTCGGCTGCGCGAAGCACCGGCTCGATCTCGGTGCGCGCGGCGCCCGAGACGACGGCCACCGGGACGTGCTCCGCCGCGTACCGGACCGCCTCGCGCACGTATGAGGGAACGGAGGAGCCGTCCGCGACGGCGGCGCGGTAGCGCTCCACGCGCTCCGTGATCACGTCGCCCACGGCAGGGTGGTCGCGTCCGAGCCACGTGCGGACGATCTCCGGGTCCGAGAGGCCGGCGAGCTCGTCGAAGTACTCCTGCACGCTGAGAGGCCGTCCGCGAGCGGCGAAGAGCTCGACGAAGATCTCCGCGAGGATGGGCTCGTCGTGCGAGAGCGTGCCGTTGAAGTCGAAGGCCACGGCCCTCGCGCTCACCGTGCCTCCCGCCAGAGGGCGAACGCCGCCGCCGAGACCGCGTCCTGAAGCGAGCGCAGGCCGTCGCCGAGGGGGAGGCGCGCCACCTCGATGTCCTCGTCGGGGTCGAGCACACGGGGGCTGACGCTGTAGAGGCCCGAGGCGACGTAGGCGTGGACGAACTCCGTCGAGTAGGCCGGCGCCGCCCAGAAGCTGCCGAGCGCGCGCCACTCCCGCGCACCCAGCGCGCACTCCTCGGCGAGCTCCCGCACGGCGGCCTCCGCCGGCCGCTCGCCCGGCTCCAGCTTCCCGGACGGAAGCTCGAGGATCGTCCGGCCGGCGCCACGCCTCGTCTGGCGCACGCACACGAGCTCGTCCCCGTCGACCGGGACGATCGCGACGCTCTCCGGGTGCCTGATCAGCACTGCCGGGGGAGCATAGGATCGCCGCGTGCGCCCCGAGACCGTCGCCGAGCGCGTGTGGCCGGGCCGACCGACGCGGATGGAGCCTCTCGGAGGCGGGATCACGAACGAGAACTTCCGCGTCGACGTGGACGGCGCGCGCTACGTGCTGCGGATCGCGGGGCGCAACACGGACCTCCTGGGGATCGACCGGCGGGCCGAGCGAGAGGCGACGCTCGCCGCGTCCCGGGCCGGCGTCGGACCGGACGTCGTCGCGTTCGTCGAGCCCGAGGGCTACCTCGTCACCCGCTTCATCGAGGGCCGCCCGGTTCCTCCCGAGGAGATGCGCAGCCCGGATCGGCTCGAGCAGGCGGCCAGCGCGCTGAAGGCGATCCATGAAGGTCCTCGCGTCCCCGGGCGCTTCGACTCCTTCCGGATCGTCGAGGCGTACGCCGAGACCGCCGCCGCGCACGGCGTGGAGCGCCCGGCCGCCTTTGACCGCGCGCACGAGATCGCCGGGAGGATCGAGCGGACGCGTCGCGCCGAGCGCGAGCGCCCCTGCCACAACGACCTCCTCAACGCCAACTTCCTCGACGACGGCGAGAGGCTTCGGATCGTGGACTGGGAGTACGCGGGGATGGGCGACCGCTTCTTCGACCTCGCGAACTTCTCGATCAACCACGAGCTCGGCGAGGAGGAGAACGAGCTCCTGCTCGCGGGGTACTTCGAGCATGTGGGTGCGCACGAGCGGGATGCGCTCACGCTCATGCGCTTCATGTCCGACTTCCGCGAGGCCATGTGGGGCGTCGTGCAGCGGGGGATCTCGTCTCTCGAGTTCGACTTCGCCGCGTACGCGGAGGAGCATTTCCAGCGGCTCGACCGAACCGCCGCCGAGCCGCGTTTTCGCGAGGCGCTCGAAAGGTCTAGACCTTGACGGCCGAGCGCGGTACGTTCCCGCCACTGAGAGCGACGAAAGAGAGGCTGGGATGGCCACTGTCGGCGCGGCTGTAGAGCCGCAGATCTTCGCTCGCCGGGCATCGGGGCTCGTCCGGGTCATGTCCCCGGCGTCGGCCTTCGCTTACAACGTCCTGACCATGGGGCTCATCTTCCCGTGGACGTACCTTTGGGGGCCGTTCGCGGCGCCGGGCGCGAACATCGCGCTCGGGATCGTGATCGCCATGGCGGCGCAGATCTTCATCTCGCTCGCCTACGTCTGGCTCGCCTCCGCCATGCCCCGCTCCGGCGGCGACTACGTCTTCCAGAGCCGCATTCTCAGCGGGCCGATCGGGTTCGTCTCGGTCATGAGCGGGTTCGTCATCTGGATCCTGCAGTGGGTCGCCCTGTCCGGCTGGCTCATGGCGATCCTCGCGCTCACCCCGCTCTTCCTCTCGCTTGGCGCCCACTACGACTCGAAGACGCTGCTCGACATCGGAACCTGGTGCCAGTCGGCGCGCGGGATCTTCACGATCTCCGTGATCCAGGCGGTCGTCGCGATGGTCCTCCTCGTGAGCGGCTTTCGCAACTACGTGCGCCTCCAGCGCTTCCTCATGACGGCGACGCTCCTCTCCTTCGGGATCATCATCGTCCTCTTCCTCCTCACCTCGACCGGCGAGTTCGCCAGGAAGATCGACGAGTACGCCGCGGCCGTGCAGGGGTCGCGCGGCTTCTACGACTACCTCCTGAACGACGTCTCCGAGGGCGGCTTCAAGCTCGCCGTCGGGTTCAGCTTCCTGGGCACGCTCCTGATCGCGCCGATCGCGTGGACGAGCCTCCAGTGGGCCACGTACTCCGTCGAGCAGGGTGGCGAGATCAAGGCGGCCAACTCCGTCCGCCAGCAGATGTTCATCATGGTCGGCGCCACGGTCTTCGTGGGCGGCCTCCTGGCCCTGCTCGCCGTCGTCGAGCAGCGGACCGTCGGCTCCGACTTCCTGCGCGCAGCGGGAGCTTCGTACTACGGCGGCGTCTCGGCCTCGGGGGAGGGGACGGGCTCGATCGCGCCCTTCCCGAACGTGCTCGCGATGGCCCTGACGGCCTCTCCCGTCCTCCTTGTCCTGATCGCGCTCGGCTACATGGCGAACGCGTTTCAGGTCACGTGCAACTGCTACATCGGGATGACGCGGGTGCTCGTCGCGATGGGCCTCGACCGCACGATTCCCGGCTGGTTCGCCAAGGTGCACGGGCGGCTGCGCTCGCCGGTCAACGCGCACCTTGCCTACCTCGTGGCCGCGATCCCGGTCATCTGGGGCTACAACTACTGGGCCGACTGGGTCGAGCTCACCCTCGGTGTGACGTTCGCCTGCGGATACGTCTTCCTGCTCTCGGTGGTCGCGGCCGCGCTCCTGCCCTTCCGGGCACCCGAGGTGTACAAGGCGGCACCGCACAAGACACTGCTCGGCCTTCCGGCGGTCACGGTGGTGGGCGCGATCGGGGCGGCAGCGGCGGCCGCGATGTGCGCCTCCTTCCTCTTCGTCGACGACCTCGGGCTCTCGAGCGGGAAGGCGTACGGGATCGTGGCCGGCGTGATCGGCGTCTCGGCCCTCGTCTACGTCGGCATGCGCCTCTACAACGCGGGGCGGGGCATCGACACCTCCTACGCGTTCAGGGCGCTGCCGCCGGAATAGGTGGAGGGAAACCGCGCCCTCCTCGACGAGGCGCTCGCCGTCGTTCGCGCTGCCACGGCGGCCGGTCTTCCCGTGCGCCTCGCCGGCTCGGCCGCCGTCCTCGCGCACGCCCCGCGGGCCGAGGCTTCCTATCGCGCGCTCGACCGGAAGGTGGCCGACATCGATCTCGTCACGCGTTCGAAGGTGACGACGAACGCGATGGAAGGCCTCCTCGTCGAGCGCGGCTACGAGCCGCTCTCCCACCACAACGTCTGGCACGGCGAGACGCGGCAGATGTTCGACCGCGCCGACGGCCTCCACGTGGACGTCTTTCGCGACGAGCTCAACTTCTGCCATCCGATCGAGGTCAAGAACCGCCTCGAGGCAGACGACCCGACGATCCCCCTGCCCGAGCTCCTGCTCGCGAAGCTCCAGATCGTGGAGATCACCGAGAAGGACTTCCAGGACGTCGCGCTCCTTCTCCTCGACCACCAGCTGGGATCCGGACACGACGAGCTCGACGCCACGGAGGTCGCGAGGATCCTCGCGCACGACTGGGGCTTCTGGTACACGGCGACCTGCAACCTGGAGAAGACGGCGGACTACCTCGAGCGCTCCCCCTTTTCCGAGGCCGAGCGCGCTGAGATCGCGACGCGAATCGCGGCTCTGCAGGCGCGGATCGAGGCGGAACCGAAATCCGCCCGCTGGAAGCTGCGGGCAAGGGTGGGCACGAAGAAGCGCTGGTACCAGGAGGTCGAGGAGGCGCACCGGTGAGGCTCCGTCGCCGGCCCCGCAAGGAGTTCACGCGGATCTTCTTCGCGACCGACCTTCACGCCTCGAGCCGGAGCTTCCGGAAGTTCCTGAACGGCGCGAAGGTGTACGAGCCGCACGTGCTCGTCCTCGGCGGCGATGTGTGCGGGAAGGTGTTCACGCCGGTCGTCGACGGGGGCGACGGAACGTTCGCGGCCTCCCTGCACGGGGAGCAGCACCAGATCGAGGGCGAGAAGGCGCTGGCGGAGCTGCGCGAGGCGCTGGAGACGCAGGGCCACTACCACACGGTGCTCTCGCGCGGGGAGTACGAGCGCCTCGCGGCGGACGAGAGGGCGGTGGACGAGGAGTTCGTGCGCCTGGCGCGCGAGCGGCTGGCCGAGTGGCGGGAGGAGGCAGAGCGGCGCCTCGAGCCGCTGGGAGTTCCCTGCTTCGTGACCGGTGGAAACGACGACCGGCCCGAGGTCCTCGCCGAGCTCACGAACAGCGACGGGGCGCTCGTCTTCTGCGAAAGCCGGGCGGTCGAGATCGACGCCCTCCACGTCATGCTGAGCTGCGGCTACTCGAACCCGACGCCGTGGCACACGCCCCGGGAGGTGAGCGAGGTGGAGCTGGCCTCGCTGATCGAGGACGTCGTCGCGGACGTGGACGACTTCACGAACGTCGTCTTCAACTTCCACCCGCCCCCGTACGACTCCACGCTGGACCTCTGCCCCAGGCTGGATACGTCCACGGACCCGCCGACGCCCGTCTTCGAAGGAGGGCAGATCTCGTACGGGCCGGCCGGCTCGACCGCGGTTCGGCAGGCGATCGAGCGCTACCAGCCGCTGCTAGGCCTGCACGGACATATCCACGAGTCGCGCGGCGTGGCCGAGATCGGGCGCTCGCTCTGCGTCAACCCGGGGAGCGAGTACGGCGAGGGGTTCCTCCGCGGGTGCCTCGTCAACGTCGCGGACGGCGAGGTTGTCTCTCACCAGATGACGTCCGGATGAGCCGCCCGGCCCGGCTCGTCCCCGTCGATCGAGCGGGCCCGCCGGCCCACGTGCAGATCGAGGAGCGCCTCGCCGACCTCGTGCTCGCGGGCGGTCTCACCGCCGGCCATCGCCTCCCGCCCGAGCGCGAGCTCGCCGCCGAGCTGGGCGTGAGCAGGATGACGCTCCGCCAGGCGCTCGGCGCGCTCGAGCGGCGCGGCTTCGTCTCCCGCTTCGTGGGACGCCGGGGAGGCACGTTTGTGGCCGCGCCGAGGATCGAGCGCGACCTCACGGCGGTCGTCGGCTTCTCGCGCGAGCTCCGACGGCAGGGCGTGCACGCGGGCGCGCGCGTGCTAGCGGCGGGCGAGCGGCCGGCGGGACGCGTGCGAGCAACCGCGCTCGCCCTCCAGCCCCGGGACCCCGTCTACGAGGTCGTCCGCGTCCGCCTCGCGAACGGCGAGCCCGTCGCGCTCGAGCGGTCGGCCTTTCCCGCCCGGCGCTTCCCCGGCCTGCTCGAGCAGCCGCTGGAGGGGTCGCTGTACGAGCTCCTCGGGGAGCGGTACGGCGAGCGGCCGAGGCGCGCGGTCGAGCGCCTCGAGGCGGTCGCGGCCGACGAGCGCGACGCGGACGCGCTCGCCATTCCCGCCGGCTCGCCCCTGATGCGGGTCGAGCGGACCGCGTACGGGGCGCGCGACGCGCCCGTCGAGTACGCACACGACATCTTTCGCGGCGACCGCATGCGAGCGGTCGTCTCGGCGTCCCGGGACGCCCGTGCGGACTAGCGCGCGGGTCGTCGTCGTGGGCGGAGGCGTCGGCGGGGCGTCGGTCGCCTACTGGCTGACGCGGCTCGGCTGGACCGACGTCCTCCTCTGCGAGCGCGCGGATCTGACGAGCGGCTCCACCTTCCACTCCGCGGGGCTCGTCGGCCAGCTGCGCGGGTCGCTGAGCCTGACGCGGATGATGATGAACTCCGTCGAGCTCTACCGCACGCTGGCCGACGAGGTCGGGCTCGAGACGGGGTGGCACGAGGTGGGCTCGCTCCGGCTTGCCTCCTCGCCGGAGCGGATGCAGGAGCTCACGAGGCAGGCGGGCTGGGCGAAGACGTTCGGCCTTCCGCTCGAGCTCGTCTCGGCCGAAGAGGCCGAGCGTCTCTTCCCCCCGATGTCCACGGAGGGCGTGCTCGGCGCCGCGTACCTCCCGACCGATGGCTACATCGACCCGAGTCAGCTCACGTTCGCGCTGGCGGAGGGCGCGCGCAGGCGGGGAGCCGAGATCGCGGCGAACACGCGCGTTACCGGCATCGACGTGGAGCGGGGGCGCGTCAGCGCGGTCGAGACGACGAAGGGCCGCGTGGAGACGGAGATCGTCGTCAACGCGGGCGGCATGTTTGCGGCGGAGATCGGCCGGATGGCGGGCGTGAACGTCCCCGTCGTCCCCTTCGCCCACGAGTACCTGGTCACCCGCCCGACCGGGCTCCCGCTCGACATGCCGACCATGCGCGACCCGTCGCTCCTCGTGTACTTCCGCGGGGAGTCGGGCGGGCTCGTCGTGGGAGGCTACGAGCGGCACTCGGCGCCGTGGGGGCTCGACGGCATTCCGCCCGACTTCAACGGGAGGCTCCTGCCCGAGGACTGGGACCGGTTCGAGGAGCTCCTGACGAACGCGGTCGTCCGCGTCCCGGAGCTCGAGCACGCCGACGCCGTCCAGCTGGTCAACGGCCCGGAGGCGTTCACGCCCGACGGCGAGTTCATCCTCGGCGAGTCCGACGTGCGGGGCTTCTGGATCGCGGCCGGCTTCTGCGCGCACGGTCTCGCGGGAGCCGGCGGCATGGGTCAGCTCGTCGCCGAGTGGATCGTCGAGGGCCTCCCCAGCCTGGACGTCTGGGAGATGGACTCGCGACGCTTCGGCCGCCACTACGTGAGCCGCGAGTACACGCTGGCGCGCACGCGCGAGGTGTACGAGACGTACTACGACGTCAAGTACCCGGGCCACGAACGCGAAGCGGGCCGCCCGCTTCGCCTCTCGCCCACGTACGAGCGCCTGCGCGAGCTGGGCGCCTCCTTCGGCGAGAAGTCCGGGTGGGAGCGCGCGAACTGGTTCGAGTCGAACGCGCCCTCGGGGGACGACTCGCTTCGCCCCCGCGGATGGGCCGGCCGGCTCTGGTCGCCCGCGATCGGCGCCGAGCACCGGGCGTGCCGGGAGCGCGCGGCCCTCTTCGACGAGACCTCGTTCGCGAAGATCGACGTGGTCGGGCGAGACGCGGCGACGTTCCTCGAGGGGCTCTGCGACAACCGCGTAGCGCGCGAGGTCGGGGCGGTCTCCTACACCCAGATGCTGAACGCGCAAGGCGGCATCGAGTGCGACTTCACGGTCGCGCGCCTGGCGGAGGACCGCTTCCGGATCGTGACCGGCACGGCGTTCGGGCAGCACGACTCGGCCTGGATCCGCTCGCATGCGCCCGAGGACGGCTCCGTCTACGTCGAGGACGTCACCTCCCGCTTCGCGTGCCTCGGGCTCTGGGGCCCTCTCAGCCGCGCGATCCTGCAGCCGCTCACGAGCTTCGACCTCGGCAACGGCTCCTTCCCGTACATGCGCGCCCGCGAGCTCGCGGTCGGGCCCGTGCCCTGCCTCGCGATGCGGGTCACGTACGTCGGCGAGCTCGGCTGGGAGCTCTACTGTCCGATCGAGTTCGGGCTCCGCCTCTGGGACACGATCTGGGAGGCGGGCCGGGAGCACGGGCTCGCTGCGGCCGGCTACAAGGCCATCGACTCGCTTCGGGTCGAGAAGGGATACCGGGTCTGGGGCGCCGACATTACGCCGAGCGAGACGCCGTGGGAAGCCGGTCTCGGGTTCGCGGTGAAGCTGGACAAGGGGGCGTTCGAGGGGCGAGACGCGCTTCTCACGGCCCGCGGGCGAGACGCGGAGCGACGGCTCGCGTGCCTCGTGCTCGCCGACCCTCGTGCCGTCGTTCTCGGCTCCGAGCCCGTCCGGATCGACGGCGAGACGGCCGGACGCGTGACGAGCGGGGGCTACGGCTACTCCGTCGAGCGCTCGATCGCGTACGCGTACGTCCCCGCCGAGCACGCGGAGGCCGGCCAGCCCGTCGAGGTCGAGATCTTCGGCGAGTCCGTTCCCGGTGAGATCGCGGCCGAGCCCCTGTGGGACCCGCAGGGCGAGCGGATCCGCGCGTAGCCCGGCCCGCGGCGGCTACAGGCCGCGAGCGGCGGCGCGGCCCCGGCGGCTCCCGCGGTAGGCCGGCGCGCGGAGCCGGTTGACGGCGCCCCAGGGGACGAGCCCGCCGCCGCAGCGCCACGCGTCGAAGACGACCCGTTGTGCCTCCTCCGGCGTGAGCTGCTCGCACGTCTCGGCCCGTGCGATCGGCCGCCACGCGCCTCTGGGACGGGCAGCGAGGAGATCGAGCCGAATCGGTCCGCGCCCGGCCGCGCGCCCGAGCTCGTCCCACGTGTCGCCGCCGCTCGCGTGGTCAGCCCCGTGGACACGCGCGCCGACGAGGAGGAGACGCCCTCCGGCGGCGAGCGGGAGGAGGGAGCTGAAGAGCCGGCCGAAGAAGCTCGTGGCCGGAAGCGGGAGGAAGCGCAGGCCCGGCGGCATCGCACTCGTCGCGAGCAGGAGGTCCTGGTCCGTCTCCAGGCCCAGCGCGAGCCCGAGGAAATCCGGCACGCCGCGGGGCAGCCCGAGGCCACGCGAGAAGCGCGCGACTGCGCTCAATCGAGCCCCGGGCGGAAGCGCGCGTGTGCCGGGAACGCCGTCGCCGACCTCGATCGAGACCCGGTACGCGATGCCGCGCGGGTGGAAGATCCGCCGTCGCCGGGCGCCCGACAGGCGGGAGAAGATCCGCTCGGTGGCGCGCTCGACGGGCTGCGGGAGGTCGGGGCGCATCTCTTGTGCGTGCCCGCCGACGCTCGTCCCGGAACGACGACGTCCCTCAAGCGCCCGGTCGCCAGACCATGAGGGCGAGGGTCGCGGCCAGGGCGAGCGCGGCGAGCGCGTTCGCGAAGGCGGACGCGCGGTCGTCCAGCAGCCGGCGAAGCTCGCCGCTCGCGTCCGCCTCGTCCGGCGCGAGGCGCGCGGCGAGCAGCCGGGCGTGGCGTGGGCGCCGTCCGCCGAGCGCGCCGAGCGCGAAGGCGGCGAAGAAGAGGACGAGCGCAGCGAGCAGCCACGCCTCTCTCAGGGAGTGGTTCCGGAGGCCGACGAGCCAGAAGCCGAAGACGAGCACGAGGAGCGCCCCCAGCGCGACGAGGAGAACGCCCGTGCGCGCGAGGCCGAGCAGGAGCGCGATCTCGGCGGGACGCTCTCGGCGGCGCGCAGAGGCGTGAGCAACACCGGCGACGACGATCCCGCCCACGAAGAGGACGGCGCCGACGAGGTGGAAGAAGAGCGCGGCCTTGGCCACCGCGACGCGTTCACTCCTCCTGCTCGCGCCGCTCCTCGCGTCCCGCTTCCGCGAGCGGCCGGATCTGCAGCGCAGGACGGCGGCGGTGCGCGGAGAGGTAGCGGACGCCGCGCGCGCCCGCGTTCAGCGCGCGGCGGCGCCCCTTGGGGATGATGAGGACGTCGCCCGCGACGAGCTCGTGCCGCTCGTCGCCGACGAGGGCGGTCGCCGATCCCGCCAGCACGGCGACAAGAACATCTCGCTCGGGGTTCACGTGTGCCGGCGGGCCGCCACCGGGATTCCAGGCGAGGACGGTCGCGTTCAGGTCCTCCGAGGTGTCGCTCCAAACGGGCCCGCCCGCCGGAGGTTTCACTCGCGTTCGCTGCGGACGAGCGCGTACAGGCTCTCGTGCTCCTCGCGGCAGGCGGGGCAGCCTTCGAGGTGCGCTTGCAGCCCGGGGATCGCCGCGTCGGCGTCTACGCCGACGAGCTCCAGCTCGACGTAGCGGTCGAGCTCGTCGAAGCAGGCGTCGCAGCTCACCTCGGGCTCCGCTGGCCCCAGCACGCGACGGAGAGTCGCCTTGAGGTCGCGTCGTTCCATCACTCGTCCTCCAGCAGGGTGTCGAGGGGAAGCCCGCGGGCGTCGAGGTACGCGCGGAGCTTGCGGCGGGCGTCGTGCAGCGTCTTGTACAGGGCGCCGCGGCTCGTGCCGAGGCGGTCGGCGAGGACGTCGATCGGCACGCCGTTCAGCGCGAGCGCGACGAGCACGCGGCGCTGGTGCGGCGTCAGGAGCTCGTCGATCGCCGCGCGGAGCGTCCGCAGGAGCTCCCCCTGCTCGGCCGCGTCGGCCGGTCCAGGAGTCGAGCTGGAGAAGAGAGTCCAGGTCTCGGGCTCGAGCGGTACCTCACGCCCTTGCCAGGCACGCTTGCGGAGCTTCACCGCGGCCTCGAGGAGCGCGAACTTGTACGCCCACGTGGTGAAGCGGCTCGTTCCGCGGAAGTCGTCCAGGCGCCGGAGCACCGCCATCAGCGCGTCGTCGGCTGCTTCCATCGCGATGTCCTCCAGCTCGTTGCCCCGCAGGTGCGGGAGCGCCGACCGGCGGCGCGCGACCTCGAAACGGGCCGCGCGAAAGAGGAGCGCGTGGAGGCGGCCGACCGCCGCGCGTTGCGCCGCCCCCTCGGCGCGAAGGTCACGAAGCCACGCTCGCGACTCCGCGTCGAGCGCAGGCGTCGAGGCGACGAGCGGCGCGACGGGCTCCACGTCCCTGACGGTAGCCAGGCAGGCCGCCGTCGTGCCCGTCGACCGGCACGAACGCGTGGCGGGACGCGCCGCATGGGGGGCCGCGAACGGGCGAGCGAGGCCGGCGTCGGGAGTGCCGACCTCACGGCACGATCACCTCCCCCTGCATGTCGCGGCGGTGCACCGTGCAGACGTAGTGGTGCTTTCCCCGTCTTCGAAGGTCACGCTGACGGTCTCGCCGGGCTCGAGCTTGTGTTCTTCGCCTCCGTCCACGCGAACCGTTTGCGTGAAGTTGTCCTCGGTCGTCGGCGACACGAGCCACTTCGACCAAGTCGACGAGGAGGGTTCGCTCGCGGACGGGTTCGTCGCGACGTACGGCGAGCGCGGCCGCCTCGTCGCGGTGACCATGGTCGGACCGGACGCCGAGCGCGAGGCGGTCCTGCGAGCCCTCGTGGCCGACGGTGCGCCGGCGGACGCGCTCCGGCGCGCCTCGAAGGCCGCGCTCGCCGGCTGATCCGAAGACGAGGAGCGCCCCGTACACTCGCGCGGTGGACCACGCCGACCTCCGCCGGCGCGCCCGCACCGCGCTGCGCGAAGGCGCCGAGCGCGCGGGCGCGCGGGCCCACTTCCGCGCGATCGGCATCGATCCCTCCCGGCTCGACAGGCCGATCGTCGGCGTCGCATCGACGTGGACGGGGACGATGCCGTGCAACCTAAACCAGCGCGACCTCGCCGAGGCTGCCTGCGCGGGGATCGCGGCCGCGGGCGGCGTCCCGCTCCCCTTCAACACGATCGCGGTCTCGGACAACCAGTCGCAGGCCACGCCGGGCATGCGTGCCTCGCTCATCTCGCGCGAAGTGATCGCCGACTCGATCGAGCTCATGACCCACGCGCACGACTTCGACGCGGTCGTCTGCATCGTCGGATGCGACAAGACGGTGCCCGCCGCCCTGATGGCGCTCGGGCGCGTGGACAAGCCGGGAACGGTGCTCTACAGCGGCCCGATGCGCGCCGGCCGCCTGCGCGGCCGCGAGGTGACGATCCAGGACGTGTGGGAAGCGGTCGGGGCCGAGGAGCGCGGGCTCATCACGAGGGACGAGCTGGACGAGCTCGAGGCGGCCGCCTGCCCGGGGCCCGGTACCTGCGCCGGCCACTTCACGGCGAACACGATGGCGGTCGCGCTCGACTGTCTCGGGATCTCCCGGATCGGCGACGGCCTCGTCCCGGCGGACGACGCTCCAGCGAAGCGCGCCGCCGCGGAGGCTGCGGGCGCGACCGCCGTCGCGCTCGCGGCGCGCGGAGCGAGCGCGCGCTCCTTCCTCGACCGCCGTGCGCTTTTGAACGCGGCAGCCGGAATCGCCGCGACGGGCGGGTCGACGAACGGGATCCTCCACCTCCTGGCGATCGCGAAAGAGGCGCAGACTCCGCTCACGCTGGACGACCTGGCCGAGGTGGGCGAGCGGACGCCCGTGCTTGCGAGCCTCCTCCCCTCGGGTCGCCACACCGCGGAGGGGCTCCACCGGGCGGGCGGGACGCGTGCGCTCATCCGGGAGCTCGTGGCCGCCGGCCTCGCGAACGGATCGGCGCCGACCGTCGACGGCGCGACCCTCGAGACGGCGACGCGCGGCGGCGCTCCCCCCGACGGAGACGTGCTCTTCCCCGCCTCGTCGCCCTACAAGACGACGGGCGCCCTCTACGTCCTGCGCGGCAACCTCGCACCCGAGGGGAGCCTCGTGAAGGCGTCGGGAACGGCGCGCCGGTTCCAGCGGGGGCCGGCGCGGGTGTTCGAGAGCGAGGAGGGGTGCACGGCCGCCGTGCGCTCGGGGCGCGTCGCGCACGGCGACGTGCTCGTCGTCCGCTACGAGGGGCCTGCCGGAGGCCCCGGGATGCGCGAGATGCTGAGCATCAGCTCGTCCGTCGTCGGTGCGGGCTTCGGCGACTCGGTCGCGCTCGTCACGGACGGGCGCTTCTCGGGCGCAACCCGCGGTCTCATGGTCGGGCACGTGGCGCCGGAGGCAGCGCGCGGCGGCCCGCTCGCGGCGGTCCGTGACGGGGACACGGTGACGATCGACGTCGACGGCCGCACGCTCGCGGTCGAGCTCGATGCCGAGGACCTCGCGGCGCGCCTGGCGGCGTGGCAGGCGCCGGACCTCCCCTACGCCGGCGGCGTCTTCGGCCGCTATCGCCGCCTCGTCGGCTCGGCCTCGCAGGGCGCCGTCCTCGCCAACGGCTGATCGCGCCAGGCGCGACGTGCGGCGCTGACGGCGCCGTGCTGACCTCCCGGCAAGCTAGAGGGCGTGCACGCGCTCGTCGTCACGCCCGGGGCTGCCCGCTCGACACGCGTCGAGCACGTCGAGGAGCCCAATCTCCATGCGGGCGAGGTCCTCGTCCGCGTCCTCGAGGTCGGCGTCTGCGGCACCGATCGCGAGATCGACCACGGCCTCTTCGGGATCGCACCCGAGGGCGAGGAGATGCTCGTGATCGGACACGAGCTCCTCGGCGTCGTCGAGCGCGACGCCGCCGGCTTTTCGCGCGGCGACCTCGTCGCGGCGACCGTCCGGCGCTCCTGCGGCCACTGCCTCGCCTGTGCCGAGGCCTCCCCCGACTCCTGCCTCACGGGCGACTACCGCGAGCGCGGCATCACGCGCCTGCACGGGTTCGCGCGCGAGCTCGTCGCGGAGGCCGCCGGCGAGCTCGTTCCCATCCCGTCCTCGCTCGGGCGCCTGGGCGTGCTTGCCGAGCCGACCTCCATCTGCGCGCGCGCTCTCCGCCACGCCCGGACCATCGGCGGGCGCCAGCCCTGGGCGCTGCGCCGGGCGCTTGTGATCGGCGCGGGCGCGATCGGGCTCCTGGCGACGTACCTTCTCCGCCTCGAGGACGTCGAGGTCTGGACGGCCTCCCTCGAGCCCGGGAACGAGCTCGTGGAGGCGGCCGGCGCCCGCTACGTCTCGACCGGCGAGACGCCGCTCTCCGAGCTCGGCGCGTTCGACCTCGTCCTCGAGGCCGCGGGGAACGCGCAGGTCATGGCGGACGCTCTGGGCCTCCTCGGCCGAGGCGGCGTCGCCTGCCTCCTGGGGATCGACGGCCGGGAGCAGCGGGTCGGCGTGGACGGCCGCGTGCTCGGCCTGGACACGATCCTCCAGAACCGCGTCCTCTTCGGGAGCGTGAACGCGCAGCGCCAGGACTGGCTCGCCGCCGTGGACGCGCTCGACCGCGCCCACCGGCGCTGGCCCGACGCCCTGGAGGCGTTCGTGCGGCTCCGCGTCCCGCTCGACGGCTTCTCCCAGGCCTTCGCCGAGCGCGGCGGCAAGGCCACGCTGGTCGTCGGCGAGCGCGGAGGAGCGCGCTCGGCCGGTCAGGCTCGGTAGGAGATCTCCTGGCGCTCCCCCGAGGCCGACGAGCGGACGACGGCGTCGCACACCTCGGCCGCCCGGTAGCCGTCCTCGAACGTCGCCCCGTGCGGCGCCACGTCGCCGTCCTCGGCGATCGCGGTCAAGAGGTGATGGATCTCGTGCACGAAGGTGTGCTCCCACCCGATCACGTGCCCCTGCGGCCACCAGTGCTCCCAGAAGGGATGGTCGGACTCGGAGACGAGGACCGTGCGGAAGCCCTGCGCGTGCGCGCCGGGCTGTGACCCCTCGAGGTGCACCTGCAGCTCGTTGAGGCGCTCCAGGTCGAAGGCGATCGACCCCTTCGACCCGTTGATCTCGAAGGACATCGCGTTCTTGCGGCCGGGGCAGAAGCGGGAGGCCTCGAGCGTGCCCACGGCGCCGTTCTCGAACTCGACCGTCGCCTCGAACGCGTCGTCGACGTCGACGGTCCCGCCGGGACGCTCCGTGATGAACGTGCGCAGGACCCCGTTCACCGCCGTCGG
>JACVSB010000089.1 GCA_014534155.1 Thermoleophilia bacterium | reverse complement strand
GCTCTGCTGGATCGTCAGGTTGACCTTGACCTGGGTCTCCTGGTTGTCGCCGGAGTTGTTCACGAGAACCTCGAGCGCGAGCTTGTCGGAGGCCTTCACCGTGTTCTCCTCGGTGGCCGAGAGCTGCTTGCCCTCCGGAAGGGCCCGCACGCCCGCCAGCTTGTTCCCGTGCAGCCCGCGCGCGGTGGGAGGCTGCGTCAGGCGCTCGACGATCAGCTTCCACGAGTTCGGACTCGCGAGCTCGACGTTCCGGACGAAGACCGAGTCGGGCACGACCACGTCCGTGACGCCGTCCTGGCCCATCGCCTGCCGCGAGGGATCGAGGAAGAGATCCTGGTAGACGACATCGCTTGCGATCAAGCGGTTCGCCTGCCGGGCGAGCTCGGCTCCGGCGCCGCTCGCCGGGGACGCCGTCCCGGTCGCCGCGCCGCCGCCGGCCGCGTTGCCGTTCCCGCTCGCCCCGTTGCTCCCGGCGGCGCCCCCAGAGCCTCCGGAGCCGAGCCCGGAGAGGCGGGAGAAGGCGAGGCCGAGGCCGTTCAGGCCGCTCTCGCGCAGCTGCATCGCCTCGACGAAGCTCTCGTTCTGGTCGCGAAGCCGTCCCGGCGGGTCGAGCTCGAGCGCCTGGCGCGTGATCTGGCTCTGCCTTTGGCGGAGCCCCTCGAGCTGCGCCTGGAGGTCCTTGATCTGGATGCCGGACGAGAAGATGAGCTCGTTCAGGTCGCGCCCGACCGCCTCCGAGCGCTCGGCGACCTTCCCGGCGTCGGCCATGTAGCTCGCGTACGCGTCCTTCTTCTGGTCGGCGCGACAGCTCGAGACCCAGAGAATGAGGACGACCGCGACGAGGATGGCGGCCCCGATGAGCACCGCCAGTCGGACGAGCGGCGTCCCCGCGCCGCCCGGCGGGCGCGTCGGAATCCGCCGCCGCCGCCTCGGCGCGGGCTCTTCCCTCGTCGTCTCCGTGCTCGGCGAGTCCTCGAAGAAGTCGAACTCGATCGAGTCGATGTCGGTTTTCTCGCGCTCGAACACGGCGATCCGCAGGCTAGAACGGCTGCGAGTGTAACACCGGGATCAGCCATTCCCTCGCTTTGCAGGACTTTGGCGCGGACGGCGGAAGAGCACGGCCGTGCCAGGACCAAGCGCTTCCGTCGACGGCTCCGACCGCGCCCTCGTTCTCGGCCGCTACCGCCCCGTGCGCCCGCTGGGCTCGGGCGGCTCGGGCTCCGTCTGGCTCGCGCACGACGAGGCGACCGCGCTCGACGTCGCGCTCAAGGTCGTACGCCGGGAGGGGAAGGCCGCCTCGCGCGCCGAGCGCGAGGTGGAGGCCGCCGCGCGGCTCCGGCATCCTCGCTGCCTGCGCGCGCTCGCGCTCGGCCGCGACGACGAGCACGTCTACGTCGCGTACGAGTATGTGCGCGGGCGAACGCTGCGCGAGGCGCTCCGCTCGGGAGAGCTGGACGACGCAGCGGCCGTCGAGGCGGCCGCCCAGGTCGCGGAGGCGCTCGCTCACGCTCACGGGAAGGGCGTCGTGCACCGGGACGTGAAGCCCGCGAACGTGATGGTCGAGGACGGTGAGGAGACGCAGGTCCGCGTCCTCGACTTCGGCCTCGCCCGGATGGAGGAGGCGGACACCCTCACCGCGGTCGGCGACGTCCCCGGGACGCTGGCATACGTCTCGCCGGAGCGCCTGAACGGCCGGCCGGCCGACGGGGCGGCCGACGTGTGGGCCCTCGGGGTCGTCCTCTGGGAAGCGCTCGCCGGCTGGCACCCATTCACCGCCCCTTCGCCGGTCGAGACGGCGAGGAGGATCCGCGCGGGAGCACAGCCGCTGCGCCGCGCCCGGCCGGACCTCCCCGACGACCTCTGCAACCTCGTCGACCGCATGCTCGCCGTGGAGCCGCGCCGGCGCCCCGCCGCCCAGCGCGTCGCCCCTGCGCTGCGAGCGCCGCTCGCCGAGCGCCGGCCGCGCGCGGCGACCTCGCTCGCCTCGCTTCGCCGGCATGCGCTCCACGCCTCCCTGGCCTGCGCATTCGCCACGGGCTCGGCGCTCGCCCTGCCGTTCTTCCCGCGCGGCTGGCCCGCCGCGCTCGGCCTCGTCGCCTGCCTCCTCGCGCTCCTCGCTCCCCGCGCGGGCCTCGCGTTCGCGCTCGCGGTGCCCGTCCTCCCGCTGGGCAACGTCTCGCTCGGCCTCGCCCTCGTCTGGGTCGGCCTCGCGTCGGTCTGGCTCCTCCTCTTCGCGCGCGACCCGCGGAGCGGCCTCGTGCCCGCCGCGGGCCCCGCCCTCGCCGCCGTCGGCCTCGTCGCCCTCGTCCCTCTCGCCGCCCAGCACGCGCGAGGCGCAGCGCGGCGAACCGGGGTGGCCGCCGGCGCCTTCGTGGCCGCCGCGGCGGGGGCGGCGCTCGGCCGGCTGCCGCTCCCCTTCCCGCTCGAGGCGCTCCCGGACCGCCTTGCCCTCGCGGCTACGAGCAATCCGGGCACGGCCGCGCGCGCGGTCGCCCGCGCGGGCGTCGAGTACCCGGGCGTGGCCCTCGAGGGGGCGGTTTTCGCACTCGCTGCGCTCGCCGTGCCCGAGGTGCTGCGGCGAGGGACGTGGGCCGTCGCAGCGTGGGGATCGGCATTCGTCGCGGCCGCGCTCCTCGCCCCCTCGCTCGCCGGCGTCACGGTCCACGAGTGGCCGATGGTCCCCGGCATCTGCGTCGCCACGCTCGCGCTCGGCGCGCGCGCCCTTCGCGCACGTCGCTAGCGGCGCGGGGGTCGGGCAGAATGGAGGCCGCGATGGGCGTGCTCCGCAGCATCGAAAGGGGGATCGAGTCGCTCGTGGAGGGGGCGTTCGGCCGGGCCTTCCGTTCGCACGCGCAACCGGTCGAGCTCGCCCGCAAGCTCGCGAAGGAGATGGACGAGCACCGGACGGTTTCCGTCTCGCGGGTGTACGTTCCGAACGAGTACGTGCTCTACCTCTCGCCCGGGGACCGGGAGCACCTTCCCCCCGAGAAGGAGCTCCTCGGCGAGCTCGCCGACTACCTCTCGGAGCACGCGCGCCGCGAGGGGTACGCGCTCCTCTCGACGCCGCGCGTCCTCCTGGAAGAGGACGACGACCTCGCGACCGGCGAGTTCGGAATCGCGACGCGGATGGTGCAGGAGCGCACGGCGCCTGCGCAGGCCGCCGGCGAGCCCAGCGTGGAGCCCGCGCCCGAGGTCGGGCAGACGCGCATCTTCAAGGCGCCGGAGACGGCCGCCGTCCTCCCCGAGGAAGCAGAGCGCCTCGGCCTCGCGCGCAAGCCGGCCGCGATCGTCGTGAACGGAGACCGCCACGAGCTCGGCGGCCGCACCGTCGTCCTCGGCCGCTCACGCGAGTGCGACGTCCGGCTCGAGGACGCGAACGTGTCCCGCCGCCACGCGGAGATCCGCCAGGAGGACGGCGCCTGGTGGATCGTCGACCTCGGCTCGACGAACGGCGTGGAGGTGAACGGCCGGCGGGTCGAGCGCGCGAAGCTGACCGAGGCGGACCGGGTCGTGCTCGGCCGTACGGAGCTCCGCTTCGAGAGTCCCTTCTAGGGGTGCCCTGTGGAGGCGGTCCTGCTCGGGCTGAAGGCGGCGTTCCTCGTCCTCCTCTACCTCTTCATCTGGCGGGTGATCCGCTCCGCGGCGCGGCAGCTTCGCGTCCCCCAGGAGAGCTTCGTCCTTGCCCCGGCGCAGGCGCGCGCGGCAGGTCTCGCGACCGAGACGACGCGTGAGGCGCCGCGCCTCGTCGTCGTCTCCAGCCCCTCGCTTGCGCGCGGACGGGCGCTGGACGTGGCTCCCGTCCCGTTGACCATCGGCCGCGCGGCGGACAACGCCGCGGAGCTCGCCGACGACGAGTACGCGTCCGCGCACCACGCACGGGTGGAGGCGGCACGGGACGGCGTCTGGCTGGTCGACCTGGGCTCCACGAACGGGACGTTCGTGAACGGCGAGCGGATGAACGGGCGCGTGAAGCTCCGGGACGGGGACGCCGTCCGTATCGGCGAGACGGAGCTTCGCTTCGAGTCGTGAGCGGAGCCGCCCGATGAAGGTCGGCGAGCGCGCGGGGGTCACGGACGCCGGGCGCAAGCGGCGGCGAAACGAGGACTCGTTCGTCGTCGACCCCCCGCTCTTCGCCGTAGCGGACGGGATGGGGGGCGCGCAGGCCGGCGAGGTGGCCTCCCGGCTCGCGGCCGCGGTCTTCCGCGAGTACCACGGCGCAGACGAGCTGGAGCCGGCGGAGCGCGTGCAGGCGATCATCCAGGAGGCGAACCGGAGGATCTTCGAGCGCTCTCGCGCGGACACCGCAGCGTCGGGGATGGGGACGACAGTGACGGCGGCGATCGTCGGCGGACAGCGGATCGTCGTCGGGCACGTCGGGGACTCCCGCGCCTACCGGGTCCGCGACGGCGAGCTCCACCAGCTCACCGAGGACCACTCGCTCGTCGCCGACCTCGTCCGCAGCGGCCGCCTCACACCCGAGGAGGCGGACGCGCACCCGCAGCGCTCTGTCATCACGAGGGCGCTCGGCACGGATCCCGAGGTCGATGTCGACACGTGCGCGGTGGAGGCGCAGCCCGGAGACGTCTACCTCCTCTGCTCGGACGGCCTGACGACGATGGTCGGCGACGACGAGATCCTGCGCGTGCTCGCCGAGAGCCGCTCGCTGGAGGCAGCCGGCAAGGCGCTTGTCAAGGCCGCGAACCGGCACGGCGGGGACGACAACGTGACCGTGGTGCTCTTCGCGGTCGAGGACGGTGAGCCCGACCTGGGCGAGACGGCGCGCATCGATTCCGACGGGCGAGGCGACACGCAGGAGCTCGAGGACACGCTGACCGGCCTCGCCCCGGTCGCTCCGCCGGAGAGGCCTGCGCAACGCCCGGGCGGGGCCGACGAGAGGCCGGCGGCGAGCGCGCGCGCCGCGCCGCGGCCGGGTGCGCGGAAGGGCCGCTCCGCCAGGCGCGTCTTCATCGCCCTGGCAGCCCTCGTCTTCCTCGGCGTCCTCCTCCTCGCCGCCTTTTGGGGCCTCGCGAACGCGCACTTCGTGGGCGCCGAGGAGGACGGGCACGTCGCCGTCTACCAGGGCCTCCCCTACGACCTCGGCGGCGGCATCTCGCTCTACCGCGCTCGCTACGTGAGCCCGCTCCTCGCGGCGCAGCTCTCGGAGCGCGAGCGGCGGCGCCTGTTCGACCACGACCTCATGAGCTACGAGGACGCCCGGCGCCGGATCGCGGGCTACGAGGAGGAGGCGGTGCCGTGACCGCCCGGAACCGCGAGCTCGCGAACCTCGTCGTCGTGGGCGCCGTGACGGCTTGCGGGTTCGCCGCCGTCTACCTGGCCAGCCAGGACGTCCCGGAGTTCTCGTCGGCGTCGCTCCTCTACGCCGGTTTCTTCCTCGCCCTCTTCGTAGCCGCGCACCTGCTCCTGCGGCTCCGGCTCCCGCTGGCCGACCCCTACCTCCTTCCGATCACCGGCGTCCTGACTGCGCTCGGGCTGACCGAGATCTACCGGATCGAGCCGGACCGCGCGTTCCGCCAGGGCGTGTGGGTCGTGGCGGGCGTCGTCCTCTTTGCGCTCATCGTCCTCTTCCTCCGCGACCACCGGACGCTGGACGTGTACAAGTACACGCTCGGCGTCGCCGCGATCGCGCTCCTCGTCCTGCCGGCGCTCCCGGTGGTCGGGGAGACGGTCAACGGGGCGCGGCTCTGGATCGACGCGGGGCCGCTCCGGCTGCAGCCGGGCGAGTTCGCGAAAGTGCTCCTCGTCGTCTTCCTCGCCGGGTACCTCCGCGACAACCGCGAGCTCCTCTCGCTGGGCTACGGGCGGCTCGGGGTCCCCTCCCCGAAGCACTTCGGCCCGCTCCTCCTCATCTGGGGAGGCGCCATGCTCGTCCTCTTCCAGACGAACGACCTCGGCGGCGGCCTCCTCTACTTCTCGATCTTCCTGGCCATGCTCTACGTAGCCACGGCGCGCGTTGCCTACGTCGCCGTCGGCCTCGCGCTCTTCGCCGCGGGGTCGTACGCCGTCTACCACGTGGCGACCCACGTGGCCAACCGGATCGCGATCTGGCTCGACCCGTGGCAGGACCCCCACGACGCGGGCTACCAGCTCGTGCAGTCCATCTACTCCATCGCTGCCGGCGGGCTCTTCGGCACCGGCCTCGGGCGGGGGGTCCTCGTCACGCCGGAGGGCTCGACGTACATCCCGTACCTGTCCACGGACTTCATCTACGCCGCCATCACGCAGGAGCTCGGGCTGGCCGGCGCCGCGGCGCTCGTCCTCCTCTACCTCGTCTTCGTCTACCGCGGCTTCGCGATCGCGATGGCGGCCGACGACGGGTTCTCGAAGCTCCTCGCCACCGGGCTGGCGGCGGCGATCGCCATCCAGGCGTTCATCATCATCGGCGGCGTCAGCGGGCTCATCCCGCTCACGGGCGTGACGCTCCCCTTCGTCTCCTACGGCGGGTCGAGCATCGTCGCCAACTTCCTCCTCGTCGGGCTCCTGCTCGTCGTCTCGAACCACGTAAACGAGGCCGCTGAGCGGTGAACGCCCAGATCCGCCGCCTCTTCTTCGTCTTCTCGGCCCTCTTCGTGGCGCTCGTCGGGATGGCGACCTACTGGCTGTGGCGGGCGCCCGAGCTCGAGGCGCGGCAGGGCAACCCGAACCTCGTCGTCCGCCAGCTCACGATCGAGCGCGGCCGCATCCTCGCCCGGGACGGGAAGACCCCGTTCGCGGCGAACAGGCGGCGCAGGGTGCAGGGGCAGGACTGGTACGTCCGCCGCTACCCGACCGGCGGGCTTGCCGCCCAGATGATCGGCTACTCCACGATCCAGCGCTCGCGCACGGGGCTCGAGGAGTCCCTGAACGACTACCTGACGGGCTCGAATGCCGACCTCTCGACGCTGATCGACCGCGCAGGCGACGCGCTCCGGGGCCTCACCCGTCGCGGGAACGAGGTCGTGACGACGCTGGACGTCCCCGCG
>JACVSB010000110.1 GCA_014534155.1 Thermoleophilia bacterium | reverse complement strand
TATCCGTCGGCGAGGGAACGCAGCCCGTAGACGAGGTCGCCCTGGAGCGGCTCGGCGGCCGCGACCACCACGTCGGGGAACGCGTCGCGTACGCGCTCGCCCGCTCCCATCAGCGTCCCGCCGGTGCCCAGGCCCGCGACGAGGACGTCGACCTGGGAGAGCGCCTCGACGATCTCGGCGCCGGTCCCCTCGAAGTGTGCTCGAGGGTTCGCCTCGTTCGCGTACTGGTTGAGCATGAAGTACCGCTCGTCCCGCTGGGCCATCCGAAGCGCGAGGCGCACGGCGCCGTTGGAGCCCTCGGCGGCCGGCGAGAAGAGGACGTCCGCGCCGTACAGGCGCAGGAGCCGAATACGTTCCGGGGTCGCGTTCTCCGGCACGACGCATGTGAGCCGGTGGCCCGTGAGCTTCGCGACGAGGGCGAGCGAGATACCGGTGTTTCCGCTCGTCGGCTCGAGAAGTTCGCGCCCGGGCGCGAGCTCGCCCGAGGCCTCCGCAGCCTCCACCATCGCCTTCGCGACGCGGTCCTTCAGTGAGCCCGTCGGGTTCTGGCCCTCGAGCTTCGCATAGAGGCGGACGCCTTCGTGCGGAGCGAGGCGCGGGAGCTCGACGATCGGCGTCCGCCCGACGGCGGCGAGGACGCTTCGCGTCAGCGTCTGCTCGCCCCCTGCCATGGCGGGGAGCAGGATGACCGTGGACCCGTCGGCGAGCGGTGTGTCGAGGCCCTGGAGCGTGCGCGCGTCCTCGTTGTTCACGTAGACGTTCAGGAACGGCGCCAGCCCGTCGTCCTCCTCGAACACGTGGGTTCCGAGGGCCGGGAAGCGGGCGACGAGATCCTGCATGAGCTCGCGCAGATCCGAGCCGCTCGCCTCCACCTCCCGTGCTCCGCCGACCTCCGTGCGCAGCGTGGGAGGGATCCGGACTCGGATCACGAGGCGACGCGCGGGCGGGTGCAGAACTCGACGTAGTCGACGTACTCGGTGATGGACGGGTCCTCGCCGCAGACGGGGCAGCCCGGGTCGCGCCGGAGCGAGACCTCGGTGAACATCGTCTCGAGCGCGTCGAAGAGGAGGAGCCGGCCGACGAGCGGCTCGCCGATCCCGAGCACGAGCTTCAGCGCCTCGTTCGCCTGCAGGGAGCCGACGATCCCGGGCAGGACGCCGAGAACGCCGCCCTCGGCGCAGCTCGGCGCGAGCTCCGGAGGCGGCGGCTCCGGGAAGAGGCACCGGTAGCACGGTCCCTCGCCGGGCTTGAAGACCGTCGTCTGGCCTTCGAAGCGAAAGATCGACCCGTGCACCACGGGGATCCCGTGCCACACCGACGCGTCGTTCAGGAGGTAGCGAGTGGGGAAGTTGTCCGCGCCGTCGACGATCGCGTCCCATCCCTCGCCGAGGATGCGATCCACGTTGTCCGAGGTGAGGCGCTCGCGAAAGACCTGAACGTTGACATCCGGATTGAGCGCCTCGATCGTCCGCTTCGCCGACTCCGCCTTCGGTTCGCCCAGGCGCTCGGTCGAATGGACGATCTGGCGCTGCAGGTTCGTCTCGTCGACCGCGTCGTCGTCCACGATGCCCAGCGTGCCGATCCCGGCGGCAGCGAGGTAGAGAGCCGCGGGGGAGCCGAGTCCGCCGGCGCCGATGAGGAGGATCCGGGACTGGAGCAGCTTCGCCTGCCCCTCCTCACCGACCTCCGGGATGAGGATGTGGCGGCTGTACCGACGTCGCTGCGCGGCTTCGAGCGTCTGCGGGACCTCGAACGGGAACCCGTTTCGCTTCCACTCGGTGAAGCCGCCGGCCAGGGAGGCGACGTTCTCGTAGCCCAGCTCCTCCAGCGTCCGCGCGGCCAGGGCCGAGCGGTTGCCCGTCGCGCAGTAGAGGATGATCGCCTGCGAGCGGTCGGGCAGGAAGCCCTCGACCCGCGACTCGAGGTTTCCGCGGGGGATGTGCAGCGCGCCCGGCACGTGGCCCTCGTCCCACTCCGGGCGCTCGCGGACGTCGACGAGCGCAACGTCCCCGTCACGCTCGAGCCGCTCGCGCGCGCCCTGCGCGTCGACCTCGTCGATCTCGCGCTTGACCTGGGCAAGGAGCTCGCGGTAGGAGGCCATTGCTTCAAAGAGTATAGCGGCCGTCGTGGGCGCCCCCGAGGCTACCCTCGCGGCATGTCTCCGCGCACGCGGACAGTCGTCGTGGTCGCCGCGGTCGCGGTCGCGGCCGCGGCCGCGAGCGTGGGCGGCGCGCTCGTCCAGGGCCGGGAGGCAGGAGGGGAAGCGCACGCGCCGGCGGGCGAGCGCGAGCGGCCCGCGCTCGAGCTGGCCGCGCTCGCCCCCGACGAGGGAGGCCTGCGCGAGGGCGAGCGCCTCTACGAGACGGGCCGGGTTGCGGAGGCCCGCCGCCGCTTCGCTTCGGTGCTCGCACGGAAGCCGGACTCCGTCGCGGCAGAGGTCGGCCTCGCGTTCGCCGGGGGCGGGCCGGCGCTCGTCCGGCGTCTCCGGGCGATCGCCGAGAGGCACCCGGCGAGCGGCGTCGCGCGCCTCAACCTGGGGCTGGCGCTCCTCTCGGCGGGCGAGCTCGAGCTTGCCCGGCGGGAATGGCGGAGAGCGGAGCGCGTCGACCCCGACTCGCCGGCGGCGATCCGCGCTGACGACCTCCTGAACCCGCGCTCGCCTCCGGGTCGCCCGCTCTTCGTGGCGCCGCTCTCGGTGCCGGCATCGCTCCTCTCCGAGGCCGCCGGAGGGCAGGCAGGCGTCGCCGCGCGCGGACGCGACCCCGCGCGGCTCCTTCGCCTCGGCATCGCGTACCTGCGCCTCGGGCGCCCCCTCTCGGCGCGCCGCGCGTTCGACCGTGCGGCGCAGCTCGCGCCCGCCGATCTGCGGGCGCAAGTCGGCGCAGCGATTGCGCGCTTCCAAAAGGATGCGCCGGCGGCGACCTTCTCCCGGCTCGGCCGGCTTGCGGGCCGCCACCCACGGGCGCCGATCGTCCGCTACCACCTCGGCCTCGCGCTCCTCTACCTCCCCAACCTCGAGGAGGCCCGTGTGCAGCTGCGGCGGGCGCGCGGGGACGACCCGAAGGGCTTCTACGGACGGGAGGCCGCGAGGATCCTCGACCGTCTCGGAGGCGTCGAATAGGACCGGGTACACGCGAAAAATGGGCCGTTCGGCCCATGGCGGACGTGCCACCGCTTGTGGCAAAGTCGCGCAACCAGCGATCCGGACTTGGCACACTGCCGGTGGCGCACGAGCGGCTAGGGTCAGAAGGGAGGTCTTCCGTGGGAGCGGCACGGGAGGAGGCAACAGGTGGGGCTGGGCCGGTAGTGCTCGAGCACGAGGAGACGAAGGCGTTGCTCGTGCACGGCCAGGAGGTGGGCTCGCTCACGCACGAGGAGGTGGCAGCCGTCCTCGAGGAGCTCGGTGCGGACGCCTCGCAGGCGGACGAGCTCTACCACGCCCTGGAAGAGCTCCAGATCGACCTCGTCGAGGAGCCGGCCCGCGTGGTCCCGGAGCTCGACCTCGAGCAGCGCGAGACGTCGACCGACTCGTTGCAGCTCTTCCTGAAGGACATCGGGCGCGTTCCTCTCCTGACCGCGGCGCAGGAGGTCGACCTCGCGAAGCGGATCGAGCGCGGAGACGACGGCGCTAAGCGGACGATGGTCGAGTCGAACCTCCGCCTCGTCGTCTCGATCGCCAAGAACTACCGCAACCAGGGGCTCCCGTTCCTCGACCTGATCCAGGAGGGCACGATCGGGCTCGTCCGGGCGGCCGAGAAGTTCGACTACCGCAAGGGCTTCAAGTTCTCGACGTACGCGACGTGGTGGATCCGGCAAGCCGTCGCGCGTGCGCTCGCCGACAAGGCGCGCACGATCCGGATGCCGGTCCACGTGGTCGAGAAGCTGAACAAGATCGGCCGCTCCGAGCGCAAGCTCGTCTCCGAGCTCGGCCGCGAGCCGACGAGCGCCGAGATCGCCCGCGATCTCGAGCTCGACGTCGACGAGGTCGAGCACCTGCGGCGCAGCGCGCAGGCCCCCGTCTCGCTGGAGAAGCCGGTGGGTGACGAGGAAGATTCGGAGTTCGGCCACTTCCTCGCCGACGAGAGCGCGCCCTCCCCGGACGAGAGTACGGACACGGCACTGAGGGAGGAGACGCTCCAGCGCGTGCTCGGGACGCTCTCCTACCGCGAGCGGCGGATCCTCGAGCTGCGCTACGGCTTGAACGGCGAGCGTCCGTGCACGCTCGACGAGGTTGGCCGAACCTTCAACGTGACGCGCGAGCGCGTGCGCCAGATCGAAAACCAGACGCTTCGGAAGCTGCAGGCGATGGCCGAGTCGCAGAAGCTCCGCGAAGTCGCCGCGTAGCGCGCCGAGCCCCGGCCCTCCCTACACTCCCCGCGTGGCCGACGTGCCCCGCGACTGGCTGGAGGAGCTGTCGGAGTGGCTTCGCATCCCGAGCGTCAGCGCCGACCCTGCGCACTCTGGAGACGTCCGTCGCGCGGCCGAGTGGCTGTCTACCTTCGTCCGGGCGGCGGGCGGCGAGGCTGCGCTCGTGGAGACGCCGACGCAGCCCCTGGTCGTCGGCGAGGTACCGGCTTCCGGCGCACAAGACGGCGACGGCGCGCCCACGGTTCTCCTCTATGGCCATTTCGACGTCCAACCTCCGGCGCCGCTCGAGCTCTGGTCGTCGCCGCCCTTCGAGCCGGTCCTCCGCGACGGTTACCTCTACGCGCGCGGAGCGGCCGACGACAAGGGGCAGGCGTACCTCCTCCTGAAGGCAGCCGCGCTGCTCGCCCAGGAGGGTGCCCTTCCCGTCAACGTGCGTCTCGCCTTCGACGGGGAGGAGGAGGTCGGGGGGCACTCGATCGTCGACTTCCTCGCCGGCGACTCGCGAGGCGCGGACGCGTGCGTCATCTTCGACTCCGCCATGCCGCAGGAGGATGTTCCCGCGCTCGACCTCGGCACGCGCGGCCTCGTCTACCTGCACGTACGCGTGCGGACGGGCGAGTGCGACCTGCATTCGGGCGTCTTCGGCGGTGCGGCGCTGAACGCGATCCACGCCCTCACCCAGGCGCTCGCGCCGGCCCTCGGCGTGCCCGAGGAGCTCCGGGCGGGGGCGATCGAGCCGACCGACGCCGAGCTCGCCTCCTGGCGCGAGCTCGCGCCCGGCTCCGACGTCCTGACCGCGGCGGGGGGGCGCCCGCTGGACGAGACCGCCGGGGAGGAGTTCTATCGCCGCACGTTCGCTGCCACGGCGGTGGACGTGAACGGAATCGCGGGCGGCGAGCCGACGCTGCAGAAGACGGTCCTGCCCGTGGAGGCCGAGGCGAACGTGTCGATCCGGCTCGCCGCAGGCCAGGACGAAGGTCTCGTCGCGGCGGCGTTCGAGCGGCTCGTTCGCGACGCGGCGCCCGCCGGCGCCGAGGTCGAGATCGAGCGCTGGTCGTCGTCGCCGGGCGCGCTCGTCCCTCCCGAGGCGCGGGCGGTGCAGCTCGCCTCGGCCGCGTTCGAGCGCGTGCTCGGGCGCCGTCCGCTGCTCCTGCGTACGGGCGGGACGCTTCCGATCGTCCCCGCGCTCGCCGAGAAAGGAATCCCGACGATCCTCACCGGCTTCGCGATCCCCGGCGCGAATGTGCACTCGCCGAACGAACGGCTGCTCGCACGCTACATCCCGCTCGGCGTCGAGACGGCGCGCGAGGTGCTCCTCGCGTTTACGGACCTCCGCTAGCCGTCGCGCGCCGGAGCGCGGGGCGCCCCGCTTACCGGCGTGCCGAGAGGCTGCGCGTGTGCCGTGCGTCCAGCGGGCGATGGTCGTGCTCGGGCACGAGCCATTCGTGGCCGAAATCGCGCATTGCGTCGATGATCGGAAGCAGCGCACGGCCCTTCGGCGTGAGCGCGTACTCGACGCGGGGCGGAGATTCGGGGTAGCTTTCGCGCGCCAGGATCCGTTCGGCCTCGAGCGCGCGAAGCCGCTCGGAGAGCGTGCGCGGACTGATGCCGGGTAGGGCCCGCTCCAGGTCCGAGAACCGCCGCGGCCCCTCCGAGAGGTCGTGGAGGAGCACTGCCGTCCATTTCGACCCGATGATCTCAGCAGTACAAGCGACGGCACACTCCTCGTCGTGCACCGCCCGCATCGTGCGCATACCGTCCATTGTACGACGAGGCGTCGGGCGGGGACGATGCGCGCCATGAGAGGCGCGTTCGTCGGGATCGACGTGGGCGGCACGTTCACCGACCTCG
>JACVSB010000166.1 GCA_014534155.1 Thermoleophilia bacterium | reverse complement strand
GCGACGCCGACGCCCGCGAGCCCGAAGTACCAGGGCGCGCTGCCGAGCGCGGTCAGCAGCGTGTAGCGCGGCAGGGGCATCTGGGCGACCCCGGCCGGGATGGAGATGAAGGAGCGGACGACGGGGAGGCAACGCGAGACGAGGACGGCCCAGCTTCCCCAGCGCTGGAACCACGCCTCCGCCCGGTCCAGCTTCGGCGGAGTGACGTGGAGCCAGCGCCCGTGGCGCTCGAGGTACGGGCGGCCGCCGTAGAGGCCGATCGCCCATCCCAGGACGGCGCCGGCCAGGTAGCCGACGAAGCCCGCGAGCGAGACGGCTACGAACGCCCAGGCCGTGGACTCGATCGCCTGGCCCGCGAGGACGACGTCGTGATTCGAGAAGGCACCCACGGCGAGAGCGCCTCCGTAGACCATGACGAGCTCACTGGCCGCCGGCAGGATGGCGTCGACGAGCGAGAGGACGAAGATCGCGTAGAGCCCGTAGTCCGCGACCCACGCGGTGACCGCCTCGGCTACCTCGTGCACGGGGGCGGATTGTACGGGTCGCCGATCCGCACCCTAGACGCGGGGAACGGGACCGAGCGGGACGCGTGTGCGGTTCCCGCTGGAGTCGCTCACCCAGAGAACAGTCCTCCAGGTGCCGCGCGGCATCGGCAGCCGCATGGTGCCGGCGAGCGGGCGCCGCCCCAGGTCGATGCGCCGGCGGACGCCGAGGCGCTCCACGACGAGCCGCATCCGAAGCCAGGGCGTCGCCTCGTCCTCGGCGCGCCAGGTCAGCGTTCGCCGCTCGAGCGTCGTGCGGACGACCGGGGGGTCCCGGTCGACCGCGATCCGAACCGGCGTCAGCGCGGCTCGTCCGCGGTTGCCGGCGAGGTCGACGGCCGCGACGGCCGGCCGGTAGAGGCGGGGCGCGCGCCGTCCTGGAGACCAGAGGAAGGAGTGCCACCCGCGCGCGCGCGCGCCCAGGGCATATGACGCCCCGCCGACGGTCACGCTCACGCTGGAGATCTTCGAGACCCAGAACGCGATCCGGCCGGCGTCCCGGAAGCCGTCCCTCGGCCAGGGATAGAGCGGCGCGATCCGGCTCGCCGCTCGAAAGGCCGGTGGCTCACGCGTGTAGCGCCTGAAGCGCTCGTACGCACGCTGCCAGAACCCGGCCTGCGTGCGCTTGGCGAGGAACTTGGCCAGCTCGACGTGGTACAGGTGGTACTTGAGCGGCGCCTCGTGCCCGGGGATGTAGTTCGTCCACGCCGAGGTGTCGAAGCGGGGAAGGAGCGCGCGCGACGACGCCTGCAGGCGCCGAGCGAAGGCGCGCGCGCCGTCCCTGAAGAGGATCTTCCCGTACGCCCGGATCGACAGGGTCGCCTGCAGTTGGGCGTTGAGGACGAGCATGTCGCTGAAGCTGTAGAGGCGAATCCACGGGCCGGCCGGGAGCTTGCGTACGAGGCGCCCCGCAATGGCCGCGTACGAGCGGTCGGCGACCCGGAAGAAGTCCGGCGCCGTGAGATGCCGGCCCACGCGGGCGAAGACCTGCGCCCCGATCGCCTGCACCATGCCCGACCTCCAGGGGGGCCGGCCGCCCGCGTACGGGAAGTAGTACTCCCACACGGCGCCGCCGCCGCGCGCCGGGACGGCACGCGCCGCGAGCGAAGAGGCGAGGAGGGCGGCCTTCGTCCTTCGGCCCGCGTACAGGTGCTGGGAGAGGGCGATCACGTTCGCGAGCGGGTGGAACTGGAGCCCATAGCCCCAGCCGACCCGGTAGACGAGGCCCCCGCGGCCGACGTAGTCGGTCTCGTTCGGGGGAAGCCCCCGGCGGGCGAGGAGATCCGCGTTCTCGCGCAGCATGGAGAAGAGCGCGAGCGCGCGCGGGCGGTTGTAGGCGCCCGCCTGCAGGCGCACCTCGTGGACGACGCGCGCGAGCACGGTCCGCCGGGTGCCCGAGAGCCGGGCGAGCACGGTTCGGGCGCGGGCGAGCGTCGCGCGGTGGGCGCGGACGTCGCTCGCGGAGAGGCGCCCCGCGCGGCGGGCGGCCTCGAGCCCCTGCACGATGGCGCTCACGTCGTCCGCGCTGCGCGCGTGCGAAACCGTCGGAAGCGGCGCGCGCGAGACGAGCGGTGGAGCGGGGTCGGGTGGGAGAAGCGGCGGTGACGCTGTCGCCGCGCCGGGAAGCGAGAGCACTGCAAGCGCCGCGAGGGTGAGGGCACGGGGAAGCACGACCCCGGCCCAGCTAAGCACACCCTGCGCCGGTTGGGAAGCTCGAGCAGCGAGCGCTACGCCCAGGTTCGCAGGTCGCGGTAGAGCGTGTCGCGCTGCACGGGCGTCTTCCCGAGGGCGCGGATCGCGCGCACGAAGTCCTCGACCGTGGCGCGGTGTGTCGTCCCGGCCGCGGAGACGACGTTCTCCTCGATCATGACCGACCCCATGTCGTCGGCGCCGAAGCGCAGCGCGACCTGGCCCACCTTCATCCCCTGCGTGACCCAGCTCGACTGCACGTGATCCACGTTGTCCAGGTAGATCCGGCTCACGGCCTGCGTCAAGAGGTAGTCGAAGCTCGTGGGCATGCGCTCGGCCGGGACCTTCTCGGCCAGCCGGTTCCCGTCGGACTGGAAGGTCCAGGAGATGAAGGCGCGGAAGCCGCGAAGCTCGTCCTGGAGCTCGCGGATGAGCCGCATGTGCTCGACCCGCTCCGCGAGCGTCTCGACGTGCCCGTACATCATCGTCGCCGTCGTCGAGATCCCCAGGCGATGTGCCTCGCGCATGATCCCCAGCCACTCGCGCGACTTCGTCTTCTTCGGCGCGACGACCTCGCGCACGCGGTCGACGAGGATCTCGGCCCCTCCACCGGGGAGCGAGTCGAGCCCGGCGTCGCGCAACCGGGTCAGCGTCTCGCCGGTCGAGAGCCTGGACCGCCGGGCGATGTGCTGGATCTCCGGCGGCGAGAGCGCGTGCAGGTGGATCGGGTAGCGCGCCTTGATCGAGCTGAAGAGGTCCTCGTAGTAGTCGACGCCGAGGTCCGGGTGGTGGCCACCCTGCATGAGGAGCGCCGTGCCGCCGATCGCGAGGGTCTCCTCGATCTTCTTGAAGATGACGGGCTTCGGGAGCAGGTAGCCCTCGCGGCGGTCGCCCGGGCGCCGGTAGAAGGCGCAGAAGTCGCAGTCGGTGTGGCAGATGTTCGTGTAGTTGACGTTCCGGTCGACGACGAAGGTCACGCGCCCCGCGTCGACCTTGCGGTTGCGGAGCTCGTCGGCCGCGCGCCCGATGGAGACGAGGTCGCGCGAGCGGAGAAGCTCGATGGCGTCGGACTCGGAGATGCGCTGGCCGGAGAGCGCCTTGTCCAGGACCGCCGCGACGCTCACCTCCCCTCACCCCTCGCTCCGCTCCGGCGTGCGGCGCTCACGCGGCGACGGGCTCCGTGACGACGAAGCGAAGCTCGGGAACGTGCTCGAGCTCGCCGGCGTCGCGGGCGAGCTCGAAGAAGGTCAGGAGCCCGGCGCGCTCACGCGGGCCGAAGCGGTAGCGGAGCTTCTCGAAGTAGCGGGCGAGGAACCCGGCCGGGTAGCCGTACCGCTCGCTCGCGCTCCGCGCGAGCTCCTCGGGACGGGCGCGGGCCGCCGCGTGCGCGGCGAGGAGCTCCGTCTCGAGCTCGGCGACGCCGTCGGCCGGCGGATCCGGGCAGGCGAAGACGGCGTACACCATCGGCAGGCCCGTCTGCTCGAGCCAGAGGCGCCCGAGGTCATGGTGGGGCGGGGGGTCCTCGAACATCGACTTGAGCGCGGCGTCCCCGATCAGGAGCGTTGCGTCCGCCTCCTCGCCTAGCGGCACGTGCTCGGCGCGCGGAAGGAGGACGCGGACCAGAGCGACCGACGTCGCGCTCTCCGGCGTCACCGCGACCGAGGCGACGGACGAGAGGGGCGCGCGCGAGACGAGCTGGATGGAGTCGACGGCGCCCTCGGAGGAGACGCAGAGCCGTGGCAGGATCCGCAGCCGCCGGGCGTGCCTCGCGTACTCGATCGAGGAGATGGGCGCCAGGTCGATCTCGCCGGCGAGGAGCGCCCGGTTCAGCTCGGTCGGGACGCCCGGCACGTCCTCGACTTCCGCCTCGAGGGCGAAGAAGAGCGGCGCCATGTTGACGTAGGAGATGCGGCCGAGACGGATCAGCGTGCCCCCTCCGCGTTCGCCGGCGGCGCCTCCGCTGTCCGATCTCCGGCGGCCGTCCTCGCCAGGAAGTCGAGCAGGAGCGGGATCACCCGCTCGTGGGCGTCCTCCTGGACGTAGTGGCCGGCGTCCCCGATCTCGTGGACCTCGGCGTCGGGGAAGCGGCGCCGCCAGTCCTCGAGCGTCTCGGCGCCGAACGCCGGATCCCTGTCCGGCCACGAGATGAGGATCGGCTTCTCCGCGAGCGCGTCGAGCCCCTCCTCGACCCGCCTGCCGAGCGGGTAGCTCGTATGCGCTTCGCTGCGCGGGATGAGCCGCGGGTAGGCGGCCACGCCCGAGCGGCTCTGCCAGCTCGGATGCGGCCGCAGGTACGCCGCCTTCTCGTTCTCGCCGAGCCGCTCCGGGT
>JACVSB010000150.1 GCA_014534155.1 Thermoleophilia bacterium | reverse complement strand
TGTGGACAAACCGGCCGCGGTTGTGGATGATGCGCGGGTGGGCGCTGTGTACGCCTATGAGCTGCGGCGCGGCAAGGAGATCTTCTCGACGGGCAGGCTCGCGAGCGAGCACGAGCTCTCGCCCGGCGACGAGGTGAACGTGGCGGGGGTCGTCGCCGAGGTCGAGGACGTCGCCTGGGTCGACGGAGAGCTCCGCCTCCTCCTGCAGCCCTCCCTGCGTCTCACCGCTACCTAGCGCGACGCCGACCCGGCCGGCCGGCGCCGCCGCCCTGCGGGGCAAGACCGGCTAGGGAATGACGAGCTTGCCCTCGCGCAGGCCGTCGGCAACCCACGCAGACCACATGGACCCGCTCACGTGGTGCTCGAAGAGATGGCGCACGAGCCGCGTGTTCTCGTGCTCGATCTCGTACGCGCGTAGCCCCTCCAGGAGTCTCGTCAGGCCCTCTGCGAAGACCGGTGCCCCCGCCTCGACGGCGCGGGCGAAGGCGTCGCGCGCGCTGTCGCGCCTTCCCGCCGCCGCTTCCCGCTCTCCGAGAAGGAGGTGCGCGTCGCTCAGCTCGGCGTACTCGCTCGCGAGCCGCTCGATCGCGGGATCGGCGTCCGCCAGCCGGCCGGCGCGAAGCGCGGTGTACCCGGCGAGCGCCGTCGCCAGCGGATCGACGATTTCCGGCGCCTCGAGGACGTCGCGCGCGAGCGCGAACGCACCCGAGAGCTCGCCGCCGACGAGGAGGCGCTCCATCAGCTCGAGGCGCCGGACGGTCTCCGGTTCCCCCGACCCGTTCCCCGCGCTGAGGGGGGCGTACTGCGAGATGCGCACGTCGCGGCGGTCGAGCTCGACGGTCACCGTGGTCACCCGCTGCGAGAGGAGGGCGAGCGCGACGACAACCGGCGAGCTCCGCGGGCGCTCGAGCGCGATCCAGTAGCCGCCCGCGGCGAGCGCGCGGGCGAATTCGGCTGCGTAGGGGACGCCTTCGGGGGAGTGCGCGCGCTCGCCGCCGGCGGGGACCGGCTCGCCCAGCCGCCAGACGCGCAGCCCCACCCCCTCGAGACGGCGGCGCGCGCGACGCGGGTCGTTTCCGTCCGTGCCCAGGAGGACGGAGAGGCCGCACTCAGCCTTCGCCCCGAAGGCCTCGTCCGCCGCCCGGAAGCCCGCGTCGCGGAGCGCGGCGTCGTGCGCGAGCGCCTTCGCGCTCGCGAGGCCGAGCAGCGTCGAGAGGCCCGCCGCGGGCACGCGGCGCTCGCCGCCTGCGGCGCGCGCCCGCCCCTTCCGGGCGCGCTCGCCGCCCAAGGCGGCGGCGAACGTGTTCACGGCGCCCGTGGCCGGCGCCTCGGGCGCCGTGAGCACGACCTCTCGCTCCGCTCCCGGCGCGACCTCGACGAGCTTCTCCACGACCTCGTTCTCGCCCGTGCGCAGCCTGGCGCGATAGACGCCGGGGCTCGCGTCGTCGATCGTCGCAGTGCCGACCCCGGCTGCGAGCGCGCGTCCCGCCGCGTCGGTCAGCTCGACGGGCGCGAGCGGGTCGCTCGCCGTGACGACGAGCGTCGCCTGCTCTCGTCCGTCGCCCGCGGTCGTCGGCGCCGAGGCCTTCGCGCCGTCGCCCGTGTCGAGGCCGCTCTTCGCCTCCGGCTGACCGGGTGCGAGCGGGCGGAAGTCGACGTCGATCGTGCACCCGGTGTAGAGCTCGAGAGGCTCCGCGTAGTACGCCTCCTCGTAGTCCGGAGCAATCCCGCGAATGAGGTAGACGTTGGGGTCGAGCTCGAACTCCACGGGCAGGCGCGGGATGTTCGTCTCGCGCTTATACGGCTCGCCCCAATCCCGCGAGATGATCACCTCGGCGACCGAGTACACGTCCTCCGGGCGGAGGTTGATCGCGAGCCGCTCCGGCGGGAAGGAGCTGGCCGGGAAGCGCGACAGGACGGGGTCCGGATCCTGTCCGGCCACCCCGCGCTTCGGGGTCTCTTGCGGGATCTGGAAGATGTTCTCGGCGCCGGGCCCGCCCGCGGCGACTTTCCGCTCCTCGATCTCCTTCTTCACGTAGCGGACGAGCCGGTCCCAGCGGACCTGGTAGCACGCGTCGGCGCGTGACCACGCTTTCGCGCTGCCCGCTCCGTGCAAGCCGGCGAGGAGGGCGTCGGTGAAGTGGCCGCGCTCGTCCCCAGGAGGGCCGGTCTCGGTGGCGCGCAGGCCCGGCGACGTGGCGTAGAGGATGAACTGCTGCACGGGCGGGACGCCGGGGTCGCGCCGACGCGGCTGCGTCCACTCGCCGACCCGGAAGTCGAAGTCGACGGGGATGTTCCGGCACGCGTCCACGAAGAAGAACTGGTCCTTGAACTGCCAGGTCTCGAAGTACTCCCAGAGCGTGCGCAGCGCGACGGAGTTCTGTGTCCGCGTGCTCGTGAAGTCGGACGCCACGAGAGCGTTCTCCTCGCTCGCGTCCACGAACGTCGACACGCCGTGTCCGGCGAAGAAGAAGTAGAGCCGCTCGCCGGCTCCGCCGCTTCGCTGGATTAGCTCGGCGATCGCGTCCAGGATGTTCCCCTGCGTCGCCTCTTTCGCCTCGACTCCCGGAGGTCCGCCCTCCTCGCGTGGAGAGAGGAGGAGGGTCACGTTCTTCTCGGGAAGGCCGCCACCGCCGGGATCGAGGAGCCACTCGCGCATCCCGAGGGCGTCGCGCACCGCTCCCTTGAGGCTCGCCCCGGGGAGCTCGTACCGGTCGATCCCGATGACGAGGGCCCAGCTCTCCACCGGCGCGCCCTAGGGGCCTGTCCGGACAGCGCTCGCGCGCCGGTGCAGCTGCAAACCGGGTGCCGGCAGCATCCTCGGTCGCGCAAATATGCCTGCATATTCGCGCTCCCTGCGTCCTGGCCAGCGCGCGGTTTTCGCGTGCCGCAGCATCACGTAGGTTCCCGGACAGGCCCCCCGCCGTCGTCGGCGATCACGGCGAAGAGGTCGGTCACGGGCTCGACGGGCCCGGGTCCGAACGCCGTGAGCCGGTAGGTCCCCTCGGCCAGGGGGCCGAGCTCGCCGGCGTGCCAGCCGTCGTCGCCGAGGCGGAGCGTCGCCCGCGCCGTCCTCTCGCTCGTCTCCACGTTCTCGACCTCGACCACGAGCGGCTGCGAGGGAGGCTGCTGCGGGCGCACACGCACGGCCACCGGCTCCTCGGGCCCGTAGACGTCGTCGAGGTCGAGCGCGAGCCCGATCTGGGGCAGCGCCTCGCGGAAGCGGTCGTGATCGATGTCGATCCCGCTCAGGATCCCCGTCAGCTGGACGAGGACGGGGTCATCGTTTTGGAGCGAGGCATGCCGCTCCGCGGCGAACATCGCGTTCTCCTCGTCCTTGACCTCGATGGGCGTCGCCGAGACGCGGGGGACGGTTCCGTCGCCGTCGAGGTCGCGCCCGTCGTACGTCCGCAGGAGCTCGACCCGGTTGCCGGTAAGCCGGGCGGATTGGGACGTGGGCTGGAAGGTCCCGACGACTGGCCGGATCGCATACCCCCGCTCGCGGTACTCCTCGTCGTCCCGATGCCCCTCGACCGCCCGCTCGATCTCCCGGTGGAACTCGAGCGCGGCCTCCGCCTTCTCCCGCTCGACGTTCGGCACTGCTACCTCGGCGATCCGCACTAGCTTGCCGTCACCCCCGTCGTAGCACGGGTAGATCGGCAGCAGCTGGTAGATCGAGGTGAACGAGCGGGCGAGCGACGAGAGATCGACGCCGACGGGGCCGATCCCCTTCCGCAACCCGTTCACGAGGGTCGCGACCGCGTTGACCGAGCCCCGGTACGGCGTCCCGAACGTGACGAGGACGCGCGTATCACGCCAGCCGTCGAGGCACTCGAGGAAGTAGCGCGCGACCAGGCCGCCCATCGAGTGCCCGACGAGGACGAGCTTCGCGTCCGGCGCTCCCGCGTCGCGGCGCCACTCAGCCAGCCAGCGCCGGCTCTCCTGCGCGAGCCGACGGGCTGCGACGCGGTTGTCGCGGCGCCAGTCGTAGGCGAACTCGAAGAAGTTCTTGCCGCGCTCGACGTCGAAGGTGTCCGTCACGTGCCGGAAGCACTTGGAGTAGCCGTCGATCTTCCACAGCCCCGGGATGAGGTGGATGTCGCGCATGACCTCGGTCGCAGAGACGCCGTCGCCCAGGTCGTCGACTTCGGGCTGGTCTCGTTCGAGCGCGAGCTCCTTCACGGCGCCGCCGAGGGTGAAGAGCGCGCGGAGCGCGGAGCCGCCGGACACGTTCCAGACATCCTTGCCGTCCTTCTGGAGGACGCTGCCGGTGATTCCCGGCAGCATCACGACGACGTCGCGCATGGCCTTGCGCGTCATCGCGACGGCCTTCGCTTCGCGCCGTGACCGGTCACGTCCGCCACGGGGGCTAGATCGCGAGCGGCCGCTCGCGGCTAAACCCCCGCGTGCCCGCGCCGACGGGGAAGAAGTTCGGCGTCTGCGTAGGCGGCATCTGGGCCTGGATCGACTTGTGGAACGCCCGGTAGCGCCCCGAGAACTCCCCGCTTCGCCACACCCGAAGGAGAGTCTGCGTGAAGAGCCCGTTTCGCGTCCCGTCCAGCGAGAGCTGGTCGTCCTGGCAGCCGGACATGAGCAGCACGGCGGCTCGCACCTCGACGTCCGCGCTCGGCTCGAGGGCAGCCTGGATCTCGTCGTACAGCCGGCGGTGCTGCTCGTACGTCGCGTCCTGCACATCGCGGGGCAGATCCTTCGTCCGGGGCTCGTCGTCGTCGACGATCCCCCTCTCGACGATCATCGGGACGACGGCTTCGAACATCGCTCTCGCGTCGCGCGTCATCGTGCCGCTGTGGCAGCTGTCGGAGAGGACGAAGATCCGCACGCCC
>JACVSB010000326.1 GCA_014534155.1 Thermoleophilia bacterium | reverse complement strand
GAGCGGCTCGTCCTCTGCACCGGCAAGGTCTACTACGACATCATCGGGCACGAGTCGCGGGACCAGCACGAGAACGTCGCGGTCGCGCGGCTCGAGCAGCTCTACCCGTTCCCCGTCGCCGCCTACGACGAGCTCCTCGCTCGCTACCCCCGCATCAGCGAGGTCGTGTGGACGCAGGAGGAGCCGCAGAACATGGGCGCGTGGCGCGCGATCCGCCACCGGCTCGAGGAGGCGCTCCCCGCCGAGGTCGACCTCCGCTACTGCGGCCGGCCGTGGCGCGCGAGCCCGAGCGAGGGCTACCCCACCGCGCACCTCGTCGAGCAGGACCGGATCGTGAACGAAGCGCTGAGCGTCTAGCCGCCCGCGCTAGAAGCTCCCGGGCGGGGGAGGCGTTGGAGACGCGGGCCGGTGTTCGCCCTTCGCGCGGCGGAAAGCGCCGGCGTCAGTAGGCCCAGGGCGGGCGGTCGGGCGCGTCCTCGGCGCCCTCGGCCACGCGCGCCCGGAGCTCGTCCTGGGAGCGCGGCTCGTCGCCGTGCGCCTCGCGCGTGTGCTCGGCGAGCTCGCGGACGAGAACCTCGTCGTCGTCGGCGACGAGGAGCTCGTCGCACCAGCAGCGGACGGCTCGCACGGCCGCGCATTCTAGGGGCGCCTGAAGGCCTCTTCGGCCGGACCCGTGCCCCGTGTGCCCCGATGGTCGCCATGCCTCGCGCCGGCGAAGTCCGCGGCGGCCGCGTCCGCGGCGGCCGCGTCCGGGGTCAGACCCCTGCCATGGCCTCTCCCGCCACGTCCCCTGATCGGCCCGCTCACGGGACCGTCGCTCCGGTGCCGCTTTCCGGCGGCACTCGTGCCTGACGGTCACGGCCCTCACGCCCATGTCCGGGGTCTGACCCCTGACATGGCTCGCGGGGCCGCGTCGCCCAGCGCGCGGCCGTTCGTGCGGAAGAGCCGTGCGGGGCGCGGCGCGCCCGCGCACGGCTGGCTACAGCTCGAGCGGTTCCCGGTCGAACTCGTCGCGCCGGCGCTCGAGCTCGACTGCCTCCGGCGTGTATGCCTGCCCTCGCCCCTGCGCTGCGCGCCGCATGGCGAGCGACTCGGCGGTCAGCTCCTCGGGCGCGAGCGGACCGTCGGCGCTCGCCACGCGGCCCTCCTCGACGTCGACGAGGTACGCGTCGCCGGAGGTGCGGTGGCGCCAGAGCTCGCGGGCGCGACTCGTCGGCACCCCGGGATAATGCCCGCTGTGGCCGTGGTCGACTACCTGACGACGCCCGCCCGCCAGCGCGCGACGTTGGCCGAGAGCCAGCACCGGCCGTGGCCTCTCGCGCGAAGCGACGGGTGGCTCATGGCGCAGACGTGGGAGGACCTCCTCTTCGCCCACTGGCCGGTCTCGCCCGAGGCGGTCCGCAGGCACCTCCCGAGCGCGCTGCCGCTCGACACCTGGGACGGTCAGGCGTGGATCGGAATCACCCCGTTTCGCGTCCACGGCGTCCGACTGCGCGCGACGCCGCCGCCCCCGGGCATGTCCTCCTTCCTGGAGCTGAACGCCCGCACCTACGTCACGCTCGAGGAGAAGGCGGGGATCTGGTTCTTCAGCCTCGACGCCTCGAGCCGGCTTGCG
>JACVSB010000072.1 GCA_014534155.1 Thermoleophilia bacterium | reverse complement strand
CTTCGTGCCTCCCCGGCACGCCCTCTACTCGGCGTACTCGCGCCGCGTCTGGGCCGCTGCGCAGGAGGTCGTGCCGACTGTCGAGCGCACCGGGCTGGATGAGGGGTACCTGGACGTCGGCTCGGTCGTGCGCGACTTCCGAGGCGCGCGCGCGGTTGGCGAAGCGGTGCAGGCCGCCGTGCGCGGCGCAACGAGCCTGACGTGCTCGCTCGGCATCGCGACGTGCAAAGTCGTCGCCAAGGTCGCGAGCGACCGGCGTAAGCCGGGCGGTCTCGTCGTCGTCTTGCCGGGCCGCGAGGCGGCGTTCCTTGCCCCCTTCGACGTACGCGTGCTGCCGGGCGTGGGACCGCGAGCCGAGGCACGGCTGCGCGCCGCGGAAGTTACGACGATCGGACGCCTCGCCTCCCTCCCCGACGCGGCCCTCGGCACCCTCCTCCCGGGGGCGTACGGACGGATGCTCCAGGAGCGTGCCCGCGGAATCGACCCGCGCCGCCTCGAGGTTGCATCGGAGAGCGTCTCGATCGGTCACGAGGAGACGTTCGACCGCGACGTCGGCGAGCGCGAGCGCCTGCACGACGAGCTCCGGCGCATGGCGACGCGCGTCGCGGAGCGCCTCGCGCGCGGGGGCCATGCCGCGCGCACCGTGACGACGAAGCTCCGCTACCCCGACTTCACGACGCGGAGCCGCTCGCAGACGCTCCCGGTGGGAACGGACGACGCTGGCCGGATCGCCGAGCTCGCCTGCGCCCTGCTCGATCGCGCGCTCGCCGAGCGTCCCGGCGACCTCCGGCTCGTCGGCGTCACCGTCTCCAACCTGGAGTCCGCCGTCCAGCTCGCCCTCGTCGAGGAGTGACTCCGGGGAGGAGTAGGGCGGCCGTCGCTGCGCGCGCCGGCCGTCGCTAGGCCGCCTTCCGGGTCTCCAGATGCTGGTGTGAGGGGCAGTACTCGCGCTCGGGAAGCGGTGTCCGCTGGCACGGCTTCCCCTTCCGGGTCGTCGCGCGGCAGCGCGCCGCGCCTCCGTCGAAGGCGCCGAGCTCGATCTGCTCCTCCACGAAGTCGACGGCTGCCCGGATCCCCTGGGTGATCGCCCAGTTCACCTCGGCCTGGTGGGTGATCGGGAAGTAGCGCCGAACCTCCTGAAAGAGCGTCCGCTCCGGCTTTCCGAAGTAGCGCGGATCCTTGGCCAGACGCTCGACGGTGTCCTCGCAGGCGGCGAGTACGGCGCGTCGGTACTCCACCTGCGTCTCGGCGTCAACGTACGGGTCGATGAGGTCCTTGATCGAGCGGTAGATCGCGCGGGAATACTGATACATGCGAGGCCGAAGACCGTCGTAGGTGGCTTCCGGGGTCATTATCCGCGCACCTCGATTAACTGCCTGCAAACGAATGTTTAGATGCGGTTAAGCGGGCCCGCCCAGCCCGAACTCGGCCGAGTCTAACGCTCTCGCCCGTTGCCACAAAGCCGTCGGGTGGGACGGGAACGAGGCTTCCGGTCGGCCGGCTTGGAGCGTCCGCCGGCGAGCGGGGATCTACGTCTCCGCGATCTCGCGGATGTAGGCGACGGGGTACCCCGCAGTCCGGACTCGGCCGAGGGCCGACCGCGCCGCCGTCTCGGTGTCATAGGTCCCCTGGAAGACGACCCAGTAGCCCTGCACGAGCGTCGTGTAGTTGTCGGAGTTGAGGATCCCCACACGGGTGAGACCTTTCCCGACCGCCTCGCGCGCCTTCGCTTCCGCCGGCTCCCGTCCGGCCCTCTTCGCGACCGACGCGATGATCACCGTGTAGCCGTCGCGGCCCGCGGGCCACGAGATGATCCGGCCGGACCCCGTCGACCCGCCGGTCGTTGTCGTCCCGCTCGTCGTCGTCCCCGTCGTCGTGAACGAGGTCGTAGTCGGGAAGAGTGGCGCGCCGGTCGTGGCCGTGGGCGCCGTCGTTTCCGGAATCGTCACCGTCGGCGTGAGAGGGGCCGTCGTGACATCCGTCGGCACAGCAGGCGCGAGCGTGCTCGTCGTCGGTCCCGCCGCGCCCTCACTGCGCGCGGGCCGGCCGCTGTCGTCGTCGCGGGCGGCGAGGACGATCGCGGCCGCGCCGAGCGCGATGAGGGCGAGCGCGAGGAAGGTCGCCCAAAACCAGAAGGGCGACTCGCGCGTCCAGGCCGTCGTGCGCCAGCTTCCGCGTCCCCCCCGTAGCGGCACGAGGCGTGCCCCGCACTCCAGGCAGTACTCCTGGAAGGGATCGTGTGGAGCGCTGCAGCGCCAGCAGCGAGACGGGCCGGGAGTGGCCTCCGGCGGCGGAGCGGGGGCCTCGACGGGCTCCTCGGTCACTACGCGTCCCCTGCGCGCCGGGGTGGGGACGGCGCGGCCGTGTCATCGAGCGCCTGCGCCTCGGCGAACGCTTCCGCGGCCACCGCGTTGCCGCAGCTCGCACAGAAGTTCGCCTCGGCGGGGAGCGCATGGCCGCAGTGGCTGCACGTGACGACAGGAGGCGTCTCCGGGGCCGGGCGACCACAGTTGGCGCAGAAGTGGGAGCCGCGCAGGATCGGGGCGCCGCAGGCGCACTGCACCGCGGGGACGCCGCGCGCGACCATCTCGCCGGCGGCGATCAGCGCGTCCAGCTCGTGGATCCGCTCCTCGATCGCCAGGACGTCGGCGCAGCGTGCGTGCAGGAGCGCGTAGCGCCAGTCGCTTCGCCGCGCCATCTCCACCGCCAGCCCGCCCACGTCTCGCAGCTCGAGCTCGCGCAGGCGGGAGAGCTCCCGCCGCTCGCGGCCCAGCGGGAGGCCGCGGGCGAGGGAGGCCGCGCGGCTGCCCGCGCCCGCACCGCGTTCCTCGCCGACCGCCCCCGGCGCCGCCTCCGTCGGACGGCGCGTGAACAGCGCCGAGAACCGGCTCGCCATAGGGCGAGTCTAGAGGACCGGGTTGTCCCGCCTTGAAGCCGCGCCGGGCGGATCCGCGTCGGCGGCGTGCACGCGCGATCCCCCACGGGGGAGCCGTTAGGCTCGCCTCGCCGTGGCCAGGGAGATCCGTACCGTCGCCGTCGTCGGGCTGGGCACGATGGGCGCGGGCATCGCGCAGGTCTGCGCCACGGCCGGCGTCGAGACCGTGGGCGTCGAGGTGAGCGCCGAGCTCGGTGAGCGGGCGCGAGAGCGGATCGTCCACTATCTCGGTCGCGCCGTGGACAAGGGGCGTATGACGGATGAGGAGCGCGAGAGCGCGCTCGCGCGCTTCCGGACCTCGACGAGCCTCGCCGACGTCGCCCGCTGCGATCTCGTCGTCGAGGCCATCGTCGAGGATCTCGACGCGAAGCGCGCGCTCTTTGCCGAGCTCGACGCGCTCTCGCCGCCGGACGCCGTCCTCGCGTCGAACACGTCCGCGCTTTCCGTGACGGAGATCGCCCGCGCCACGGCGTCGCCGGAGCGGGTCGTCGGCATGCACTTCTTCAATCCCGCGCCCCTCCTCGGGCTCGTGGAGGTCGTCGGGACGCCGCTCGTCGGCGAGGACGCGTACGAGACCGCGTTCGCCTTCGCCGAGCGGCTGGGCAAGCAACCGATCCGCTGCGGGGACACGCCGGGGTTCGTCGTCAACCGCATCCTGATCCCGCTCCTGAACGACTGCGTCCGCCTTCTCGACGAAGCCGGTGTCACGCCGGCCGACCTGGACAAGGCCATGCGCTTCGGGGCGAACTGGCCGATCGGGCCGTGCGCGCTCGTCGACCTGATCGGGGTCGACATCCACGTGCACGCCTCGGAGGCCCTGTGGCAGGCGCTCCGGGAGCCGCGCATGGCGCCGCCGGCGAGGCTCGTCCGGATGGCGCAGGCCGGGCTCCTCGGGCGGAAGAGCGGCCGGGGATTCTTCTCGTACGGGGACTAGGCGGCGAGCGGCGGGCGCGCGCGGCACCACGCCACGCCGGGGTGGCGCTCGGCAACCGCTCGCCAGAGCTCGGCGGCCTCGCCGCCCGTCAGAAGCCCGAGGGCGACGGCGTGCCTCGTCGCCGCCTCGAGCGCCGTGATCCTCCCGTCCAGCGGGCGCTCGCCGGAGAGCGAGCGCTCGCTCGCAGTCGCGAGCGCCTCGAGCCGCGCGGCGAGAAGGCGTGCTCGTCGCTCGTGCGCCTCCTCGCTCTCGCGCCGCGCTCGAACCAGCATCGTCTCTTGACGGCTTCGCCTCGTTTCGCCGACTTCCTCTCAGAGAAGCAGAGGATGCGGACGGCGCGAGCCGCTCCACCCGTCCGGCGCGCGGCGCTCGCGTCGCTCACGGGCCTAGGCGCGTGAGCGCCCAGCCGCGCTCCGTGCGGCTGTACAGGAGCCGGTCGTGCAGCCGGCTCTCGCGGTGCTGCCAGAGCTCGATCGCCTCCGGCGAGAGCCGGTATCCGCCCCAGAAGGGCGGGCGCGGGACCGGTCCCACCCCGTGCCGCGCTTCTGCGTCGGCCACGCGCCGGTCGAGCTCGCTGCGGCCGGCCACTCGCGCGCTCTGCGGGGAGGCCCAGGCGGCGATCTGGCTCCCACGGGGTCGAGTTGCGAAGTAGGCGTCCGACTCCGCGTCTGGGACGGGAGCGACCGGGCCCTCCGCGCGGACCTGCCGGCCGAGCGGAGCCCAGTAGGCGACGAGCGCCGCGCGCGCGACGGCCTCGAGCTCGCGGCCCTTGCGGCTCGAGCGGTTCGTGAAGAAGACGAACCCGCGCTCGTCGACCTCCTTGAGGAGGACCATGCGCACCGACGGCGCGCCCGCAGCGGAGACGGTCGCGAGGGCAACCGCTTCCGGGAGGTGCACACCGGCCGCCACGGCATCGGCGAGCCAGGCGCGAACCTGGACGATCGGGTCGCGGTCGACCTCGTCCTCGCGCAGAAGGGCGTCGTCCGGCATGGTGAGCGCGTTACGAAAGCTTTACAAGCGCGTGCTCCACTTCATTACGCGCCGACGCGACACTACGGAAGACGACGAAGGAATGCGGCGACTAACCCTCACCATGGTCCTGGTCGTGCTGGCATGTGCGCCGGCGGCGAGCGCGCAGCTTGCGCGCGCGGTCGCCTCGGGCGGCGAATCGCTCGCGCTCTCGGGCGGGACGGGTTGGGCGGTCGTGACGAGCCGCGATGGCGCGATCGTCGGGAACGTCCGCAAGGGCTCGGTGCGAATCGTCGATCTCCCGCGCCTGGGGAAGGCCGAGGTCGGCGTGACCGGCTGCGAGAAGCTGCGCCGGCCGAACCGGCGCACGCGGGTCTGCTCTGGCCGGCGCCTCTCGTTCTCCGTGATCGACGGCAACTGGCGAGTCGCGATGCGCGGGGTCGGGATCAACGCGAGCGCCGTCCTCAAGGGCCGTCTCGTGCTCCAGGGAACCGCCGGAACGTACTCGCTCCGCCACGGCGATCCGAAGCCGTGGCCGAGGCGCGCCCGGACCTTCCGCCTCGGCTGATCCGCCGCCGGGTGTGTCACGATTCACGTGGACGTGCGTGAACAGGCGGGCCAGAGGATCCTCGTCGTCGAGGATGAGGCGAACATCGCCTCGTTCGTCGCCATGTACCTGAAGAAGGCGGGCTTCGACGTCGGGGTGGCGCGAACGGGTAGCGAGGCGCTTGCCAAGGCGGGAACAGAGGCGCCGTCGCTCGTCGTCCTCGACCTGATGCTCCCCGATCTCGACGGGCTCGACGTGTGCCGACGGATCCGGCAGCGCTCCGACGTGCCGATTCTCATGCTGACCGCGCGCGACGACGACGTCGACAAGATCATCGGCCTCGAGGTCGGCGCGGACGACTACCTCACGAAGCCCTTCAACCCGCGCGAGCTCGTGGCCCGCGTGAAGTCGATCCTGCGCCGGTCGACGCCCCGCAGGCGCGAGCCCGAGGGAGGGTTCCTCGAGCACGGGAAGCTCCGGATCGACTCCGGCCGGCGCGAGGTCACGGTCGCCGGGCGCGAGATTCAGCTCGCGCCGAAGGAGTTCGACCTGCTCTGGGAGCTCCTCGACCACCGCGGCTTCGTCCTCACCCGCGACCAGCTCCTCGAGCGCGTCTGGGGCTACACGTTCGCCGGGGACACGCGCACGGTCGACGTGCACGTGGGCCAGCTGCGCCGAAAGCTCGGCGACTCCTGCCCGATCGTCACCGTCTGGGGCGTCGGATACAAGGTGGCGACTGAGCCGAAGGCGGCCCAGGCCTCCTAACCTCGGGCCCGCATGGGGTCGCTGCGCTTCAAGCTTCCGGCGCTCTTCCTCGCAGGGATCGTCGCTGCGGCGCTCGTCACGGCTCTGCTCGCCGTCCGGCTCTTCCAGGACCGGACCCGCGACGACACGCTCGCCGAGCTCCGCCGCCAGGCGGCCGCGCTCGCCGACCTGTACGCAAACCAGGCGCTGCGGGCCGCGGGCGAGGGCCGGCCGGCTCCCGAGTTCGCCGCGCCGCGCCTCGAGCGCGCAACGGGGACGAAGCTCTACTACGCCGGTCTCGAGCTTTTTCCCGGCAGGCCCTCCGGCCTGCGCCGGCTCCCCTACTCGGTCGTCCCGGACGCGCCCGCGCTGGAAGAGGGGCACGCCCAGACCTTCGAGTTCGTCCCGCCCGGCGAGAACCGGACCTACCTCGCCGCCGCCCATCCCCTCCGGCTCGGCGCCGAGACCTTCGGCGCGATCGTGACCGCGAAGCCGCGCGCCGAGCTCCGGGCGCAGTGGCTCGACCTCGCCCGCCGGCTGGGGCTCGCGTTCCTCGCCGGCCTCGCCGTCGCCGCGGGGCTCGTCTGGTACCTCTCCCGTCGCCTCACGGCGCCGGTGCTCGCCCTCACGCGTGCCACGGACGAGCTCACGAAGGGTCGCTACGACGTCGAGCTTCCGCCGGCGCGTAAGCGAGACGAGATCAGCCGCCTGACGACGAGCTTCGGGCAGATGACGCAGCGGCTGGCCGACGCCGAGGAGATGGAGCGGAACTTCCTCATGAGCGTCTCGCACGAACTTCGGACGCCGCTGACCGCGATCCGCGGCCACGCAGACGCCCTCAGCGAGGGGCTGGCCGCGGATCCCGAGGCCCGCCAGGCGTCGCTCGAGGTCATCCGCGCGGAGAGCGAGCGCCTCTCGCGGCTCGTCGGCGACCTCCTCGACCTCGCGAAGCTCGACGCGCACCGCTTCGCGCTGGCCGAGGACGAGGTCGACCTACGCCGGCTCGTGGAGCGCGCCTTCAACGCGCGAACGGAAGAGGCGAGGCGGCGCGGCATCGCCTACGAGCGCACGCTGTCCGGCGACCCCGTGGTCCACACGGACGGCGACCGCGTGCTCCAGATCGTCACGAACCTGATCGACAACGCGTTCACGTGGACACCTGACGGCGGACGGATCGCGCTCGGCCTCTCGGCGAGCAACGGAACCGTGTCGGTCTCCGTGTCCGATTCGGGCCCGGGAATCTCCGAGCCCGACCAGGATCGGATCTTCCGGCCCTTCTTCACGGGGGACGGTGCCGGCGGGACCGGGCTCGGCCTTGCCATCGCGCGCGAGCTCGCGCACGCGCTCGGAGGCGATCTCGAGCTGGCTTCGCGGCCGGGGGAGGGCTCGCGCTTCGAGCTTCGGCTTCCCGTCCGCTAGCCGCGCGGCTGGACAGCGACGGAGTGGAGGGCGGCGGTTGGGGGCTAGGCGCTGCTCCGCCGCGCGTGCAGGCCGTGGAGCTCGGCGGCCGGCGCCTGCACGAGCGCGCGCTCGAGTCGCTGCACCGTCCCCTCGAGGCGGTCGAGACGGCGATCGAGCGCCCGCCAGGCCTCGACGACGAGATCGACCAGGACGTTCAGGTCCTCGGCACGGGCGCGGCGCTCCGCCTCGGACTCGAGCTCGAGCCGCTCGAGCCGTCGGATGGTCTGGTTCGCG
>JACVSB010000313.1 GCA_014534155.1 Thermoleophilia bacterium | reverse complement strand
GGCATCTGGGCCTCGGCGGCTCGATCGACCTGCTCGTGAACGGCGCCCTCGGCCTCGCGCTCGGCGTGGCGGCGTTCGGCTTCAGCTTCGCCGCCCTCCTCGTTGCGGCCGGGGTCTACATCTCGTCCAGCGCGGTCGCGATCAAGGGGCTCACCGACTTTCGCCGGCTCGCGGACGAGGAGACGGACCTCGTCCTGGCCGTCCTTGTCTTCGAGGACATCGCAATCGCCTTCGTCCTCGGGGTCGCGGGCGGCGGCGGCGGCGAGGCGTCGGAGACGCTCGCGCTCGCCGGCAAGGCGCTCGCGTTCATCCTGCTCGCGCTCGCCGCCACGCGCTGGCTCGCACGGCCGCTCGACCTCGTCCTCGATCGTCTTCCCCGCGAGTTCTTCCTCCTCGTCACGTTCGGGCTCGTGATCGGGATGTCCGCGCTTGCCGACGCGATCGGGCTGTCGGAGGCGATCGGCGCCCTCATGGCCGGCGTCGTCCTCGCCGAGACCTCGGTCCGCGCCGACGTCGAGGACCGCTTCTTCTCCTTTCGCGACCTCTTCGCCGCGCTCTTCTTCTTCGTCTTCGGCCTCACGATCGACGTCAGCACGCTCGGGCGGGTCGGCTGGCTCGTCGCGCTCGCCGTCTTCGCCTCGGTGGTGGGCAAGCTGGCCTCGGGGTACGCCGCCGGCCGGGTGGGCGGGCTGACGCGGCGCCAGAGCGTGAACGCGGGCGCCGCGCTCGTCGCCCACGGCGAGTTCACCATCATCCTCGCCCAGATCGGTGCTGCGAACGAGGCGCTGGCGCCGGCCGTGCGCGGGGACCTGGCCGCGTTCGCCGGCCTCTACGTGCTCGGGACGGCCACGGTGGGCGTCGTGCTCATGAAGGAGTCGAAGCGGATCGGGCGGTGGCTCTTCCCGCAGGCGCCTAGACTGGAAGCGAGGGCGTAAGCGGATGCCGACGGAACTTCGCGAGACGCGTCTCCCGGGCGTCGGGGTCAAGTTCACGTGCCTGCCGGCCCGCGGAGGGCGGATCGCCGTCATCCAGCACACCGACGGCTTGCGCGAGATGTACTTCTTCCGTCGCCGCGACGATGACGAGCCCTCCGCGGTGATCACGCTCGAAGACGACGAGGCGCGGCAGATCGGCGCGGTCCTCGGCGGCGCCTACGAGCGCCCGAAGGTCGTCGAGGACCTGGAGATGGCGATCGGCGAGCTGGCGATCGAGTGGGTTCCGGTGCCGGACTCCAGTCCGGCGATCGGCAAGACCCTCGCCGAGCTCGCGTTCCGGGCCCGCACGGGAATCACGATCATCGCCATCCTCCGCGAGCCAGAGCCCGTGGCGGGCGCGCAGCCGGGCGACGTGCTCCAGCGCGGCGACACGCTCGTCGCCGTGGGCAAGCTGGGCCAGTACCCGGAGTTCCGCCGGCTCCTCGTCGAGGGCCCCGTCTAGCACGCCGCTCCGGGGAGGCCGCCAGGCGGCCCGCTAGCCTCCCGCCCCGTGGCGACGCCCGGCCGCATGCTGCGCGCGCTCCTCCGCGGTCGGCTAGGCGTCGACGTCGCCAGCGCGCTCGACCTCGTCGGCGGAGTCCTCAAGTACCTCTCGCTCGCGTTCGTCGTGCCCGCCGGGATCGCGCTCGCCTACGGCGAGGCCTTCTGGCCCTTCCTCGCCGCTGGAGCGCTCTCCGCCGGCAGCGGCTGGGCGCTCGACCGCGCGACGGGCTCGAAGAAGGGTGAGCTCGTCCGCCCGCGCGAGGGGTTTCTCGTTGT
>JACVSB010000316.1 GCA_014534155.1 Thermoleophilia bacterium | reverse complement strand
GGCCTGATCGCCGAGCACCCGCTGCGCGAGCGGCTCCGCGGCCAGCTGATGCTCGCCCTCTACCGCTCCGGTCGCCAGGGCGAAGCGCTGGCCGTCTACCAGGAGGGCCGGCGCGCGCTCGTCGAGGAGTTGGGGATCGAGCCGAGCCCGTCGCTGCGCGAGCTCGAGGCCGCCATCCTCCGTCAGGACGCCTCGCTCGGCTTGCCCGCTCTACGGCCCAGCACCGTCGCGGCGCCGGACGCGCCTCCCGAGGTGCGCGAGCCCGCCGAAATGCGGAAGGTCGTGACCGTCGTCGTCTCCGACGTCGCGAGCGCGACGGGCCTCCACGAGGAGCTCGACCCGGAGGCGCTGCGGCGCGTCACCGCGCGCTACTTCGACGTCGCCGCGGAGGTCGTCGCCCGCCACGGTGGGACGCTCGCCAGGCTGACCGGCGACGGGGTCGTGGCCGTCTTCGGCATTCCCCGTCTCCACGAGGACGACGCGCTTCGGGCTGTCCGCTCCGCGGCCGAGCTGCGAGAGGCGCTTGCGCCGCTCGACGAGGAGCTTGCTCAGGGGTGGGGGGCGCGGCTCGGATTGCGGATTGCCGTCAACACCGGCGAGGTGATCGTCGGAAGCGCGCCGCAGGGTCTCTCCGGGGACGTCGTCAACGTCGCGGCCAGGCTGCAGGACGCCGCGTTGCCCGGAAGCATCCTGCTCGCCGAGGCTACGCAGCGCCTCGTCGCAGACGCTGTCGTGACGGAAGCGGCCGAGCCGCATGCGATCCGCGGTCGCCGCGATCCTGTCGCCGTGTTCGAGCTGCGCGCCGTCCTCCGACAGGGGCCGGCGTACGGGCGGCGCCTCGAGTCGCCGCTCGTCGGCCGCGTGGAGGAACGCGATCGGCTCTCGGGCGTCTTCGAGGCGGCGGTCGCCGAGGGTACTCCTCGCCTCTTCACCCTGGTCGGCCCGGCCGGCGTGGGGAAGTCGCGTCTCACGACGGAGTTCGTCGCCTCGCTCGGCGAGCGTGCGACGGTGCTCGTCGGCCGCTGCCTGCCGTACGGGGAAGGAATCACGTTCTGGCCGGTCCGCGAGCTTCTGGCGCAGGCAGCCGGGCTCGAGGACGAGGATCCGGTCGAGCGGGCGCTCTCGAAGCTCTCCGCGCTCGTGGAAGGGGACGAGGACGCGCAGCACCTGGTCCGCGAGCTGCTGGGTCAGCTCTTCGGTCTCGTCGAGGCCACGGCGACGAGCGAGGAGATGTTCTGGGCCGTACGGCGCGTCCTCGAGCTCCTCTCGCGCTCGCGTCCGCTGGCCCTCGTCCTCGAGGACGTCCACTGGGCGGAGCCGACCCTCCTCGACCTCGTGGACTACACCCTCGACTGGTGGCAGGGCGCGTCGCTCTTCGTCGTCTGTCTCGCGCGCTCCGAGTTTCTCGACAGGCGACCGAGCTGGGCGCAGCGGAGGGACGCGAACGTCCTCGCTCTCGAGCCGTTGAGCGGAGAGGAGTCCCAGGACCTCATGGACGGCATTCTCGGCGAGAACGGGCTCGCCGACGCCACGCGCGCTGCCATCGTCGATACGGCCGAGGGAAACCCGCTCTTCCTCGAGCAGATCCTCGCCATGGTGGCGGAGCGCGGAGCGCCGGCGGCCGCGACGCTCGCGATCCCGCCCACGATCCACGCGCTCCTGGCAGCGCGCCTGGACGCGCTGCCCGAGCGCGAGCGCGCCGTCATCGAT
>JACVSB010000193.1 GCA_014534155.1 Thermoleophilia bacterium | reverse complement strand
TCCTACTGGATCTACCAGCACCTGGGCAACCTCTCGCCGGCCGAGCTCCGCGAGGACGCCGTCTACGCACGCGTTCGCGCGGCGGAGGATGGAAGCCCGGTCCTACGCGAGTACGCCTTCGAGGCCGACCGCGACGTCGACGGCAAGCGCTGGAGCTTCCACAGGGATTTCGGCGCGACGCGCGTCCTCGCGATCGACTGCCGGGCCGGCCGCGTCCTCGAGGAGGGCCGGCGCCTCATGGTGGACGACGACGAGTGGGGCTGGATCCGCGAGCATGCGACGGGAGGCGTCGACCACCTCTTCCTGGCGATGTCGGATCCCTTCCTGCTCGCACCCGGCATCTCCGACCTGCAGATGTGGAACGAGGCCGTCTGCGCGGGCGCGTGGGGCGAGCGGGCTGCACGCATCGGCGAGAAGATCCGCGAGGCGGCGGACCTCGACCACTGGGCCTCGTTTCCGCGCGCCTTCGCGCGCCTCGAGGGACTGCTCGCCGAGGTGGGGTCGGGGAAGCGCGGGGAGGCGCCCGCGACGATCGTCGCGCTCGGCGGAGACGTGCACAACGCGTACCTGGCCGAGGTTGCCTTCCAGCGCGGATCAGGCGTAACGAGCCGCGTCTACCAGGCCGTCTGCTCGCCGATCCGAAACCCCCTCCCCCGGTCTGAGCGCTGGGCGCAGCAGTTCGGGGCATCCCGCGCCGCCGCGCTCGTCGGCCGGGCGCTGCGCCGGAGCGCGCAAGTCCCGGCTCCCCGAATCCGCTGGCGTTTCCTGCACGGGCCCTCCTTCGAGAACCAAATCGCGACGCTCGCGCTCACCGGCCGCCAGGCGCGGCTCACGGTCGAGGCGCCGGTCGAGCGCGACGGCGCACCGGAGCTCCAGACGGTCTTCGCGCACGAGCTCGCCTAGCCGGCCGCGCGCCTGCGTCCGGGCGGTGGCCGGCCTACTGCGCCGTCCAGCCCCCGTCCACGTGCAGAACCGTCCCGTTCACGAGCCCCGCCGACGGCGAGGCGAGGAAGATGACGGCGGCCGCGACCTCCGTCGTCGTGCCCACGCGTCCGATGGGGATGCGTGAGACGACGTCGGCGAGGAACTCGGGGCGCGCGAGCCTCTCTGCGGTGCCCGGCGTGTGGATGAAGGTGGGCGCGACGGCGTTCACGGTCACGCCGTTCGGGCCCCATTCGAGGGCGAGGACGCGCGTGAGGGCGTCGACGGCTCCCTTGCTCGCCGAGTAGGCGGCGTGGCGGGGAATGCCGACCGTGCCCGCCTGGGAGCTCATGTTCACGATCCGCCCGTACCCGCGCTCGACCATCCGGCGCCCTGCGGCGCGGCAGGCGAAGAAGAGGCCCCGCACGTTCACCGCCATGAGCTCGTCCCACTCCTCCTCGGTCGCCTCGAGGGCGTCGTGGTTCGTCCCGAGCCCGGCGTTGTTGACGAGGATGTCGAGCCGTCCGAAGCGCTCGACGGCCTCCCCGACTGCGGCCTCGCTCGCGCGCGGATCGCGCACGTCGAGGCGGACGGCGAGCGCGCGCCCACCCTCCCTCGCGACGGCGGCAAGGAGACCGTCGAGGTCGTCGATCCTCCGCGCGCCCGCGACGAGCGTCGCTCCCGCGTGCGCGAGCGCGAGCGCGACGTCGCGGCCGATTCCGCGGCTCGCGCCCGTGACGAGCGCCACGTTCCCCTCGAGCGAGAGCGTGGGGTACTCCACCGCGCGACCCTATCCGGCTGCGGCCTCGGCGGACGGGACACGCGGGCCGGGATGCTCGCGGGCGTCGTAGCGGCGGAAGGCAGGCAGCGCGAGCGCGAAGAGCGCGACGCCGACGACGCAGAGAATCCCACCGGAGACGACCGTCGCGCGCAGCCCGACGAGCGAGCCGAGCGCACCGGCGCGCAGGTTCCCGAGGGTCGGCCCCGACGACCAGCTCACCTGCTCGATCCCCGCCAGGCGGCCGCGCAGGCCGTCGGGGATCGTCTGGTTCCAGATCGTCCCGCGGAAGATGCCGCTGACCATGTCCGCCGCGCCGGCGAAGCCGAGACAGACGAGGGCGAGCGGAAGACTCGGCGCGAGGCCGAAGCCGACGATCCCGACCCCCCAGCACGAGGCGGCGAGGATGACCGCGAGGCCGTGGCGGTGCACGCGGCCGGTCCAGCCGCTCGTCAGCGTGGCCACGAGCGCCCCCGCGGAGGGGGCGGCGTAGAGGATGCCGAGCACGCCGGGACCGCCGAACTCCTGCGCGAAGGCGGGGAAGAGCGCCATCGGCATCCCGAAGAACATGGCCACGATGTCGACGCCGTACGTGCCCAGGAGCTCCTCTCGGCTCCGCGCGTAGCGGATGCCGGCCACGATCCCTCGCAGGCTCGGCGGCTCGGCCTCGGGCGGGGGCGGGACGGCGCGCATGCGCGCGAGGAGCGCGAGCGAGACGGCGAACGTGAGCACGTCGAAGAGGTACGTCGCCGGTAGGCCGGCGGCGGCGATCAGAAGGCCGCCGAGCGCGGGCCCGGCCACGGTGCCGATGTTCATGCGGAAGGAGTCGAGCGCGCTCGCGGCGGTCAGCTCGTGCCGCTCGACGAGGCGGGGCGTGAGCGCGTCGAGCGGCGGGCGCTGGAGCCCGTCGAGGGCCGATATCAGCGCGCCGAGGACGAAGAGCGGCCAGAGGTACGGGTCGGGCAGGAGCGCGTTCACGACGAGGAGGGACGAGCAGGCGAGGAACCCGAGCTCCGTCAGCCAGACGAGGCGGCGCCGGTCGAAGGCATCGGCCAGCGCGCCGCCGAGGAAGGGGACGACGAGGAGCGGGGGCAGCTCCGCGAGCGAGAGGAGGCCGACGACGAGCGTCGACCCGGTGAGCTCGTAGGCCTGGAACGGGATCCCCACGAACGTGACCATGGAGCCGAGGAGGGAGAGGCCCTGGCCCGCGAAGAGGAGCCTGAACTCGCGGTGCCGGCGCAGCGGGCCGAGGTCGATCGTCGCCGTGCGCAGGAGCCGACGCGCCCGCCCCCCGCTCTCCGCGACGGGCGGCGCCGGGGAGAGCCGCTCGACCTCGCGTCCCTCGCGTGCGTCCACGGGCGCAGTATGCGGCCGGCCGAGTGCGTGCTACGACGACGCGAGCGGGGCGAAGACGTCGCCCAGGCGCGAGACGCGCTCGAGGACGTCCCGGGGCCCGAACGCGAGCCCCGCGGGGTCGCTCTCGAGCTCGTCCCACGTGACGGGCGTCGAGACTGAGGGTGCCTCGCGCGCCCGGAGGGAGTACGGCGCCGGCAGCGAGCGCGTGGGCGCGTTCTGCCCCCAGTCCACGAGCACCTTGCCCACGCGCGCCGCCCGTTCCTGCCGCGCGACCACGAGGTCGGGCCGGGCGCCCGCGAGCTCGCGGGCGAGGCTGCGCGCGAGCTCCTTCGTCTCCGCGAACGACGCGGGCGACACGGCCGCGTGGACGTGCAGGCCGAGCGAGCCGGACGTCTTCGCCGCGGGGACGAGGCCCTCGCTGCGCAGCCGCTCCGCGAGCGCGGCGGCGACCCGGGCGCACTCCGCGAGCCCGGCAGGCGGGCCGGGGTCGAGGTCGAAGACGACCGCGGTCGGGATGTCGGCCCGCTCGCCGCGCGAGAGCAGCGGGTGGAGCTCGATCGTGCCCGCGTTCAGGAGCGCGAGGAGCCCCGCGAGGTCGTCGACGACGCAGTAGTCCTGTGTCCCGACCCGGCGGCGGCGCATCCACGCGGGGCCTCGACAGCGCGTCTGGTACCACCCGTACCGCTCGACGCCCTCAGGGAAG
>JACVSB010000314.1 GCA_014534155.1 Thermoleophilia bacterium | reverse complement strand
TGCGCCCGAGCAGCGCGACGGCGATCCCGACGAAGCCGACGGTGCTCACCTGGATGTCGTTCGTCGCAACGGTGAACTTCCACCCGAGGATGTCGAGCGACCCCGCGAGGCCGGCGAACGCCCCGGCGATCGCGAGCGCCAGGAAGTAGCTCCTGCCGACGGAGATGCCGCCGTAGCGCGCGGCCTCCGGGTTGAACCCGACGGCTCGCACCTCGTACCCGAGCGTCGTCCGGTTCAGGATCACGTAGTAGACGACGAGTGCGGCAAGCGCGATGAAGACTCCCACGTGAAGGGGCTGCAGCCCCGTGCCGATCGTGGGAAGGCGGACGGCCTCCAGCACCGGGTCCGAGCGCGGAACCGACGGCTGAGAGCCTTGCAGCGGGCCGCCCAGCTCGAAGAGCCACTGGCCGCCGTACACCGCGATCCAGTTGAGCATGATGGTCGTGATCACCTCGTGGGCGCCGACGGTGGCCTTGACGAGCCCCGCGATCCCGCCCCACACGGCACCGGCCACGATCGCGCCGGCGATCGCCACGACGATGTGGAGGACGGCGGGAAGGCCCGAGAGCTCGAGGCCGAGAAAGAGCGCGGCGTAGCCGCCGACCAGGTACTGGCCCTGGCCGCCGATGTTGAACATCCCGCAGCGGAAAGCAAACGCGACGGCGATCGCCGTGAGGACGAGCGGCGTGAAGACGATGAGCGTCTGCTGCAGGTCGCCGAACGCGCCCGCCGCCCCCTCGCCGAAGTGCGAGACGGGGTTCAGGCCGGTGCCCTCGAAGATCGCCTTGTAGGCGCCGAGCGGGTTGTGGCCGGTCGTTGCGACGACGATGCCGCCGACGAGGAAGGCGAGGATCGTGGCCGCGAGCGGGACGAGGATCCCGCCCACGGCAGTGGCGAACCACCCGCCGAGCGTCTCCGAGAAGGAGCGCGCCTCCTCCTCGGTCGTCGCCTGCGGGTCCCCGCCTTCGGGAAGCGCCGGCTCCCTTGGCCCGGAGGCGCTCACGCGCGGGCGCGTCTCCGCCGGGGGGCCGAGCGGGAAGCGCTCGTCACGCGGCCGCCCGCTCTCGTCCGCCGCCCGTCATCGCGATGCCGAGCTCCTCCTCCGAGACGTCCGGCCCGTACTCTCCCACGATCGCGCCCTCGTACATGACGATGATCCGGTCGGAGAGCGAGAGGACCTCGTCCAGCTCGAAGGAGACGAGCAGGATCGCCCGGCCCTCGTCGCGCTCCTCGATCAGGCGCCGGTGCACGAACTCGATCGCGCCGACGTCGAGGCCGCGCGTGGGCTGTGCCGCGATGAGGACGTCCGGGTTGCGGGTGACCTCGCGGGCGACCACGACCTTCTGCTGGTTCCCGCCGGAGAGCGAGGCCGCCGGCGTCTCCGCCGTGCCGCCGCGCACGTCGAACTCCTGCAGGAGCCGGCGCGCCGTGACGAGCAGCCGCCGCGGGTAGAGCCAGCCGTAGCGCGAGTCGGGAGGCTTGCGGTAGTCGTGCAGGGCGAGGTTCTCCGCCAGCGAGAAGTCGAGGATGAGCCCGCGCAGGTGCCTGTCCTCCGGAATGTGCCCGAGCCCGGCGTCGAGACACTCGCGGCATCCGTCGGCCGTGACGTCGTCGGCCGAGACCACGATCCGACCCGACGCGACCGCGCGCAGGCCGGCGATCGCGTCGACGAGCTCGCTCTGGCCGTTCCCGTCCACCCCGGCGATGCCGACGATCTCGCCCGCGCGCACCTCGAAGGA
>JACVSB010000073.1 GCA_014534155.1 Thermoleophilia bacterium | reverse complement strand
GTCAGGTCGGCCGCCGTCTGGACGAGGCGCTGGAGGAGCGCGTCGAGCGTCAGCTCCGAGTTGAGCGCGATACCGGCTTCGACCAGCACGCGCAGGCGCTCGTGCTCGGCCGCGTCCGTCGGTCTGCCACCGGGCGGGCTCTTCGCCACGAGCGCATTATCCAATCGGATCCGTAGTTGACCGCAGCCGGATCCGCGCCTCTCCGGATGGCGCGCGCGCCTGTCGCTTCCACGATGCCCGAAACGAGCGAGGGGAGAATCGTGGGGAAGACGGAGGGGCTCGGCGGGACGGCGGCGCGGGCGGGTCGGCACTCCCCCTTCCGCGTCGTCGTCGCCGGCGGCGGCGTCGCGGCGCTCGAGGCGACGCTCGCCCTGCGGGCGCTCGCAGCGGAGCTCGTGGACGTGGAGGTCGTCGCACCCGAGCACCACTTCTGGTACCGGCCGCTCGCCGTGGCCGAGCCCTTCGAGCAGGGCCGCGCCCAGGCCTTCGAGCTCGCGGAGCTCACCGGGAGCGTCGGCGCACGCTTCACGCCCGGCGGACTGGCGAGGGTGGACGCCGATGCGCGCGTCGCCACGACCACGACGGGAGCCGAGATCGCCTACGACGCGCTGGTCGTGGCCTCGGGTGCGCACCCGCGCGCGGCCCTTGCCGGCGCGCTCACGTTCCGGGGCCCGGCCGACGCCGAGGCCTTCCGCCTCCTGCTTGCCGAGCTCGAGACGGGCGCGGTCGCCCGGCTCGTCTTCGCCGTCCCCGGCGGGGTCACGTGGCCGCTTCCGCTCTACGAGCTCGCGCTCATGACCGCCGCCCACATCCGCCGCCGTGAGACGCCGCCCGTCGCTCTCGCCCTCGTCACGCACGAGTCGGCCCCGCTCGCCATCTTCGGCGAGGCGGCAAGCGCGGCGGTCTCCAGCCTCCTCGCCGAGCGCGACGTCTTCACGTTCTGCGGCCGCTACGTCGTGCGCGCTGGGGAGGGGGAGGTGAGCGTCGTTCCGACGGGTTCGATCCCGGCAGACCGCGTCGTCGCGCTTCCCCGGCTCGGCGGTACCGAGATCGAGGGGCTTCCGACCGACGCCGAGGGCTTCGTCCCTACCGACCACCACGGGAGGGTGGTCGGTCTCGAGCGCGTCTGGGCGGCAGGCGACGTGACGACCTTCCCGGTCAAGCAGGGCGGGATCGCCGCGCAGCAGGCCGACGCCGTCGCGCAGTCGATCGCCGCCGAGGCCGGCGCCGACCTCCGCCCCGACGCGTTTCGGCCGGTCCTCCGCGGTCTGCTCCTCACGGGAGGGGTCCCCGCGTACCTGCGGGCCGAGCTCGGCGGCGGGCACGGCGACACCTCGCTCGCGGCCTCCGACGCGCTCTGGTGGCCGCCGGGCAAGCTCGTGGGCCGCTACCTGGCCCCCTTCCTCGCGGAGCGCCAGAACGTCCCGACGCTCGTCCCGGACCCGCCGCCGGGTGCGCTCTCGGTGGAGACCGACCTCTCGGCCGACGGTTTCGGGGCTGCCGTGGGTGAGGGCCCGTCATCCCGAAAGGCGCGCTCTGCGCGCGTGCCCAGCGGCTGCTGACGATGCGCGGGGCGACGTCCGACGAGAGAGGAGGCGCGATGCAACGGGTAGCCGTGGTCGCGAAGCTGAAGCCGAACTGCGCCGACCGGGCGCGGGAGCTGATCGAGCAGGGACCGCCGTTCGACCCCGCCGCGCTCGACCTCGAGCGCCACACGGTCTACCTCTCGGACGAGCAGGCGGTGTTCGTCTTCGAGGGCGGCCGGGTGAACGCCCTCGTCCGCATGGTCGCCGGGGCCGGAGACGCGGCGGGCGTGTTCGCCCGGTGGGAGCGGATCCTGGACGGGATCCCCCGCCTCACGCGCGAGGTCTGGAGCTGGGAGCGCGACGGCGCGCCCGTGGGAACGGGCGGCGCAGGGGAGTGAGCGGGATGCCGGCAACGACCGACGTGACCGGACGCGAGAGCGCGCGCCCCGATCTCATCGTCGAAGCGAGGGGCGTCCACCGGACGTACGACAGCGGGAAGGTACAGGTGAACGCGCTCCGCGGCGTCGACCTCGCGATCCGCCGCGGCGAGATGGTCGCCGTGATGGGCCCGAGCGGCTGCGGGAAGACGACGCTCCTCAACTGCCTCTCGGGCCTGGATGCGATCGATGCCGGCGAGATCCTGATCGAGGGCGTGCCGCTGAGCGAGATGTCGGACCGGGAGCGGACGGACTACCGCGCGCGCCGCATGGGTTTCGTCTTCCAGTTCTACAACCTGATGCCGGTCCTGACCTCCGTCGAGAACGTGGAGCTCCCCCTCCTCGTCTCCCGCGTGCCGGCACGAGAGGCGCGCCGGCGGGCACTCGAGGCGCTGGAGATGGTCGGCCTCGCCGCGCGCGCCTCGCACGTGCCGGAGGAGCTTTCTGGGGGTCAGCGCCAGCGCGTGACGATCGCCAGAGCGCTCGTCAACGAGCCGGCGATCGTGTGGGCGGACGAGCCGACAGGCGACCTGGACAGCGAGAACGCGGAGGAGATCAGCGGGCTCATGCGGAGGTTGAATCGGGAGCGCGGGCTCTCCTTCGTCATCGTCACGCACGACATCGCCGTCGGGCGAAAGACGGATCGCCTGATCCGGATGCTGGACGGCGAGGTCGTCGAGGAGGAGCTACTGGAGGTGAGCGATGGTCGCACGAGTGACACTCGCGGAGATCGACAGCGTGCGGACGAGCGTGGACGACGCAGTCGAGCTCTTTCGCCGGCAAGTCGTTCCGGCCCTGCGTGAGGAGCCCGGCTACGAGGGCGCCTACGTCCTCGCGACGCCGGACGGCAAGGGGATGATCATCACGCTCTGGACGGACGAGGAGGCGGCCGAGGCCGGCCTCGCGAGCGGCTTCTACGCCGAGCAGGTGCAGCGGTTCGTCACCTTCTTCCGCTCTCCGCCGGGACGGGAGACGTACGAGGTTCGGGTCGTCGACACGCCGGGGGTCACGATCGGCTGATGCACGAGCTCTTCGGCATCCCCGTCGGCGCGCTCGCCCTCGTCCTCGCGGGCATCGTCGGCGCCGCGCTCGCCGCGCTCGCCGTGGTCGCCGTGCGGAACAGGGTATTCGTCCGTCTCGGCGTCCGGAACGTCCGCCGGCGGCCGGGCCGGAGCGCGCTCATCGTAACCGGGCTCATGCTCGGAACGGCGATCATCGCCGCCGCGCTGGCCACGGGGGACACCATGAGCCACACGATCCGGCAGACGGCCGTCGTCTCGCTCGGCCAGACCGACGAGGTGATCTCCGCCGCGGGCGCGGACGTCCAGCTCATGGAGGGCACGGTCGAGGCCGCGGGGATCCGGTACTTCCCCGAGGGTCACTACCGGGAGGTGGCGGACGCGCTCAGCCGCTCGCCGCTCGTGGGCGGCGTCGCGCCCGCCGTGGTCGAGACGATCGCGGTCCAGGACGCCTCGAGCCGCCAGAACGAGCCGCGAGTGACCCTCTTCGGAAGCGAGCCCCGAGCGCTCGCCCGGGGCTTCGACGAGATCCGCGCGCTCGGCGGCGACACGGTCTCGCTCGCGGACCTCGGCCCGCGTGAGGTGTTCCTGAACGCCGAGGGCGCGGACGAGCTCCGGGCTCGCGCGGGGGACTCGCTCCGCCTGCTCGCCGGCGAACGCATGCAGCCCGCGCGGGTGAAGGCGGTCGTCCGCTTCCGCGGCACCGGCGCCGACGGCCCGGCCGTTCTCGTTTCGCTTCCCGCCGCTCAGGAGCTCGTCGGGCAGCCCGGCCAGATCAAGCACGTCCTCGTCTCGAACCGCGGCGGCGAGATCGACGGAGCCGGCGCGAGCGACGAGGTGATCGCGGCGCTCGGGCCCACCCTCTCGCGCCTGGGGCTCGAGGCGAAGGCGGCGAAGGCGGACGCGCTCGAGACCGCCGATCTGGCGGGGAGCCAGTTCATGTCGTTCTTCACCACCTTCGGCTCGTTCTCGATCGCCGCGGGGCTCCTCCTGATCTTCCTCATCTTCGTCATGCTCGCGGCCGAGCGGCGCGCGGAGCTCGGGATCGCGCGGGCCGTCGGGACGCGGCGCGGCCACCTGGTGCAGACGTTCCTCTACGAGGGCGTCGCGTACGCGCTCCTCGCCGCCGCGGTCGGCGCACTCGTCGGCATCGCCGTCGCCTACGTCATGGTGATCGTGATGGCGGGTGCGTTCGCCGCCTCGACCGACCTCGAGATCGCCTACTCGGTCAGCCCGAGGAGTGTGGTCGTCGCGTACGCGGTCGGGGTGCTCCTCACCTTCCTCGTCGTCGGGCTCTCCGCCTGGCGCGTGAGCCGGATGAACATCGTGACCGCGATCAGGAACCTGCCGGAGCCCCCCGCGAGGAAGCGTGGGAGGCGGCGGTGGCTCCTCGGCACGGCGGCGCTCGTCGTCGGTGCCCTTCTCGCGCTCTCCGGTGCCCGCGCGGACGACGCCGTCACGTTCAGCCTCGGTGTCGCACTCGTCATCCTCAGCTTCGTCCCGCTCGCACGCGCCGCCGGCGCCTCGGAACGCGTGGCGCGGACCGCCGGGGGCACGATCCTGCTCGTCTGGTTCCTGCTCCCGATGAGCGACTGGATCCTCGGCGACCCGAAGACGAACTTCTCCATCTTCATCGTCGCCGGGCTGATGATCGTCATCGGCTCGACCTGGATCCTGATGCACAACGCGGACGCGCTGATCGGCGCGATCGGCTGGGTCGCGTACCGCGTCCGGGCGCTCGCGCCCGTGTTCAAGATGTCAATGGCGTACCCCCTCCGCGACCGCTTCCGCACGGGCGTGACCCTGGCGATGTTCACGCTCGTCGTCTTCACGCTCGTCGTCGGAGCGACGACGTCGGGGGCGTTCATGAACGCCTTCGACGACGTCGGGCTCTACGGAGGAGGGTTCGACGTGCGCGCGACCTCCTCGCCGGCGAGCCCGATCAGGGATATCGACGCTGCGCTCGCGCGCGCGGACAACCTCGGCCGGGACGTCTCGGTCGCGGCGAGCGAGTCCGTCCTTCCGGTCCAGGCGAGGCAGGAGGGCGCGGACGCGGAGCCGCAGGACTACGTCGCGCGGGGACTGGACGACGCGTTCCTCCGGCACACCACCTACGGGCTGGGAGCGATCGGCCACGGCTACAGATCGGAGCGGGACGTCTGGCGCGCGCTCGCCGCCCGGCCGGGCCTGGCCGTCGTCGACCCGACGATCGTCCCCCGGCGCTCCAACTTCAACTTCGGCGTCCCGCCTGACTTCCGGCTCTCCGGCTTCTACGTCGAGGACGAGAGCTTCCGGCCCGTCGAAGTCGTTGTCCGTGACCCCCAGACCTCACAGGAGGTGTCGCTCGAGGTCATCGCCGTCCTCGCGGACACCGTGCCGCTGGAGATGGCCGGGATCTCGACGTCACAGCGAACGCTCGAGAGAGCATTCGGGGAGCGCGTCCCGCCCACGGTGCACGTGTTCGCGCTTCGCGACGGCGTCGACCCCGCGGCGGCCGCCGGACGGATCGAGAGCGCGTTCCTGGCCAACGGGGTGGAGGCGGACGCGTACGCCGAGCTCGTCGCCGACGCGATGAGCGCGAGCATCACGTTCAACCGCCTCGTCCAGGGCTTCATGGGCCTCGGCCTCGTCGTCGGCGTCGCCGCCCTCGGCGTCATCGCGGCCCGCTCCGTCGTCGAGCGACGGCAGCAGATCGGCGTCCTGCGGGCGATCGGCTTCCGGCGGGGGATGGTGCAGCTCAGCTTCCTGCTCGAGTCCTCCTTCATCGCGGGGACGTCGATCCTCGTCGGCTTCGTGCTCGGCCTCGTCGTCTCCTGGAACGTCATCCGCGACTCCCAGAGCGAGCCGAGCTGGGACAACCTGACCTTCGTCGTCCCGTGGGCGAACCTCGTCGTCATCTTCCTCGTCGTATACGTCGTCGCGCTCGCGACTACGCTTGCCCCCGCTCTGCGCGCATCGCGCGTCTACCCGGCGGAGGCCCTTCGATACGAGTGACGACCGTTCTCGGAGCACCCTTGCAGGAGGTGGAGGTCGACGCGCTCGACGCCGCGCGCTTCGAGCCGCTCGTCGGGCCGGAGCGCATGGCGCGGTTCGAGGCCGTCGCCGAGGCGACGCGTCAGCGGCTCGGCAACCGGGCCGTGGTCAACGTGAACTCGACGGCCGTCGGCGGCGGCGTCGCCGAGATGCTTCAGACGCTCCTTGCGTACGCGCGAGGAGCGGGCGTCGACACGCGCTGGCTCGTGATCCGCGGCGACGCCGGCTTCTTCGCGATCACGAAACGGATCCACAACGGCCTCTACGGGGGCCCGGGCGACGGCGGAGAGCTCGGGGAGGCCGAGCGCGGACACTACGAGGCGGTCGCGCGCCGGAATGCGGAGGGGCTCCTCGATGTGCTTGCGCCCGACGACGTCGTCCTCCTGCACGACCCGCAGACGGCGGGCCTCGCACCCTCGCTGCTCGCGGCCGGCCGCCGCGTCATCTGGCGCTGCCATGTCGGGGTCGACGAGCCGAACCCGTGGAGCGACCGCTCGTGGGAGTTCCTGCGGCCGTATCTCGAGGGCGTCGACGCGTACGTCTTCTCCCGGCCCGAGTTCGCGCCGCCCTGGGCCGAGAGGGAGAAGACCTTCGTGGTCCCGCCGTCGATCGACCCGTTCTCGGCGAAGAACGAGCCGATGTCGGTGCGAACCGTCCGGCTTGCTCTCGGGTACGCCGGCCTCGTCGAGGGCGCGGCCGACCCACCCGTCGTCCCGTTCACGCGCCGCGACGGAACGCGCGGGCGCATCACGCGCCGCTGCGATCTCGTCCAACTCGGGCCTCCGCCGCCTGCGGACGCTCCTCTCGTCGTGCAAGCGTCTCGCTGGGATGGCATGAAGGACATGGCCGGTGTGATGGAGGGCTTCGCCGAGTACGTGGATCCGTCGCTCGGCGCGCACCTCGTCCTCGCGGGGCCGGCTGTCACCGGCGTCGCGGACGACCCGGAGGCGGCGGAGGTCTACGCCGACTGCATCCGGCGCTGGCGCCGCCTGTCGCACGAGGCCCGGAGCCGCGTCCACCTGGCCTGCACGCCGATGACCGATCCGGATGAGGCGGCCGCGCTCGTGAACGCGCTGCAGCGCCACGCGACGATCGCCTGCCAGAAGAGTCTCGCCGAGGGGTTCGGCCTCACCGTCGCGGAGGCGATGTGGAAGGGGACGCCGGTCGTCGCGAGCGCTGTCGGCGGGATCGTGAATCAGATCGAGGATGGCGAGCAGGGCCTGCTCGTCTCGGACCCCCGCGACCTGGAGGCGTTCGGGAATGCCGTGGAGGCGCTCCTTCGCGACCCCGCCGAGGCCGGGCGCCTCGGGCGGAACGCGCGCGAGCGGGCGACCCGTGAGCTCCTCGGCGACACCCACCTCGCGCTCTACGCGGACGTATTGGGAAGACTCCTCACGTGAGCCAGACGGCCGAGCCCCGCGCCCGCCCCGCCTCCTCCCACGAGGAGCTTCGCCTCCTCGACGCCTACTGGCGCGCCGCCAACTACCTCTCGGTGGGGCAGATCTACCTGCTGGACAACCCGCTCCTGCGCGAGCCGCTCCGGCTCGAGCACGTGAAGCCGCGGCTGCTCGGCCACTGGGGCACGACCCCGGGCCTGAACTTCCTCTACGCGCACCTGAACCGCGTGATCAAGCGCGACGATCTGAACGCGATCTTCGTCACGGGACCGGGGCACGGCGGGCCTGCGCTCGTCGCGAACACGTACCTCGAGGGGAGCTACAGCGAGGTCTACCCGCACATCGGGCGC
>JACVSB010000004.1 GCA_014534155.1 Thermoleophilia bacterium | reverse complement strand
GTCGGGAGCCGCGCCGAGGTAGGGCTCGGGAGCCCTCAGGCGCGCCGCCTCGAGCTCGGCCCGCCGCTCGCGGGCGAGTGCGTGTAGCCCTTCTCCCCAGGCGTCGGCCACGGCTGCGCGGAGCTCCACCCACGTGAGGAGGAAGACGTCCTCCGGATCGTCCAGCCGCGTCTCGGCGACGAGGCGGCGACCGACGCCGAGGAGCACCTCGCGAACGGCTGCGAGCCCCGGGTAGTCGATCGCGTACGCGTGCGACTCCTCGAGCGGGACCGCGGCGAGGAGACGCGAGAGGACTCCGGCGAAGGCGGCGCGGTCGCCGCGATCCTCGATCCGGGCGAGTGTTCCAGCCTCGAAGCGCTCGCGCTCGGCCGCCTTCGCGCGGCGCTCCGCCGGCAGGTCGCGAGGGCGCTCGAGGAAAAGGCGCACGGTTTCCAGGGCGAGGGCGGGCCGCTCCGCGACCCGCGGCTCGGAGAGCTCGTGCAGGCGGGAGCGGCCCCCGTAGCGCTCGAGGTAGCCGGCGACGGCGGCGAGGACGCGCCGCCCGTGCGCCGTCTGGGCCAGCCGCTCGAGCGCCGCCTCCGCCGGGAGCTCGAGCACGGCGTCTGCCACGTCGAGGCTACGGGCGAGCTCGGCTACCTCCCAGAGGCGCTCGTCCGCGAGGAGGGTCTCGTTCGCCAGGCCCTCGCTCAACCGGTACGGCTCCAGCTCGTCCGCCTTCCCGAAACGCGCGACGTACTCGTCGTGCACGAGCTCGCGCGCGTGGTGCACCGCGATCACCGTGAGGAAGTGCAGGCGCCACTGCTCGCGCGTCAGCTCGAGGAGTCGGTCGAGCAGCGCGACCGCGTCGGCCGGCGGCGGGCGCTCCGGCCGCATGCGAAGGATCTCGCCGGTGATCGCCTCGGCGCGGGGGCGGTACTCCCGCTCCCAGCGCTCCGCGACCTCGAGCGCCGCCTGCCGCATCTGCTCGGCATCCGGCTCCCAGGCGGGATCGAGCTCGTGCTCGTACGCCCAGCCGCCGGCGAACGTCGCGGTCTCGAAGCCGCCGAAGGGGGCTCGCAGCTCGCGGGCGGCGGCCCGGATGCCCTCCCCCATGGAGGCGAACCAGACGTCCGCCGAGAGCGGCGACATGGGCTCCGGGTAGTGCGAGGGGTCGTACGTCCAGGTGGCGGCCGGCTCGTCGGGAGGGCTCACGCGAGCGTCGTGATCGGGCGGCACTGGACGACCCAGGTTCGAGGGCCGGCGAAGCAGAGCTCCACGTCCACGGGGATCCCGAAGCCGCGCTCGGCCTCCAGCACGAGCTGCGCCGTGGCACGCGCCTCGTCGTCGCGGAGCGTGCGTGCGAAGCGCCGGGCGGGCGGGACGTTCTGCTTCTCGGCGAGCCGCGCGCGCACCGTCCCGTCGCGGGCGATCCGATAGCGATCGGGATCGGCGCGGCCAGAGACGAGCGCCTCGCCGTGCCCGTACACGACCTCGAGCAGGGTCGTCTCCTCGCCGGTGACGGGATCGCGCGAGAACGCGACGCCGGCTCGCTGGGCGGCGACCTCGCGCTGGAGCACGAGCGCGAGCTCCGCTTCACCCCTCCCGCGGTAGGCGGCCGCCCGCTCGCTCTCGGCGGCGCGGTAGCAGGTCGCCACGGCCTCCCGGAGCTCGACGAGCGTCGTCACGCCCATCACGCTCTCGTACTGGCCTGCGGCGGAGCGCCCCTCCGTATCCTCGTCCAGCGCCGACGAGCGGACGGCCAGCGGCGGACCGAGCGTCTCGAGGGCGTCCGCGAGCGCTGCTTCCGGCAGCGCGGCGGCCTCGCGCCAGCGCGCGTACGCGGTCGCGGGGAGGACGAGCGCTGGGGGCACCGGCAGGCCGAGCGCCGAGAGGCGGGCGAGCCCGTACGCCTTCCCGCCGGCCTCCCGGGAGGCGTCGGCCAGCGCTACGAGCGCATCCACTCGATCAGGTGGAGGTAGTCCGCGCGGGCAGGCGCGAAGACGTCGATGTTCTCCACGGTTTCGTCACCGAGCGGCTCGATGTAGTGCTCGACGTGCGCCGGGATGAGCATGATCGAGCCGGGGCCGACCTCGTTCGGCTCCCCGCCGATGTGGTAGAGGGCCCTCCCCCTGGTGATCATGGCGATCTGGTCGAAGTCGTGGCTGTGCGGGCGCAGATCCATCCCCGGCTCGCACTCGTTCAGGACGAGCAGGACGTCCTCTGTGCCGAAGCCGCGCCGCCGCACGCCGGGGCGGACCGGCTCGTCGGGGACATCTGCCCAACGAACCGCCTTCACGCGCTCCTCCTCGCGCCCGGGCGCAGGAAGCCGAGCTCGGACGAGAGGTCGGAAGCGGCCGCGCGCAGCGCGAGCGCGGGCTCCGCCCGCGGGTCGGGGCGGATCGCGGCCGTCGTCCCCACGAGCGCCATCGCCGCCACGACGTCCCCGCCCTGGAAGACCGGCGCCGCGAGGGCGGCGATCCCCTCGACGATCCGCTCGTTGAAGGCGAGACCGGTGCTGCGGACGTCGGCGAGCTCGTCGTCGTTGGCGGCAAAGGCGCGGAACACCTTCCCCTGCGCGGAGTCGAGCGGCAGGCGCGACCCCGTCCGCACGTTGATGCGGACGAGGCGATCCGTGTTGTCGTCCACGCGCACGACGACGGGCGCGTCGCCGTCCCAGATGGAGAGCACGGCCGTCTCGTTCACGGTCGCGACGAGCCGCTCCAGGTGCGGCCCGGCCACTTTCACGATGCGAAGGCCGGCGAGGGCGGTGGCCGCGAGCTCGACAACGCGCGGGCCGAGCGTGTACCCCGCCGGCGTCGCGCGCAGGAGCCCGGCCCGTCGGAGCGCCGTCGCGTAGCGGTGCGCGGTCGCCTTGCTGGTTCCCAGGCGTGCCGTGACGTCGGCGAGCGTCAGCTCCGGCTCCTCGACCGAGAAGAGCGCGAGCAGGCGCGCCGCGCGCTCGACGGACTGGTTGACCGGCGCCTGGGCCTCGACCTTCATGCGCCTGCGAGGACCGGCGTCCGCTCGAGCTCGGCCGCGAGGACGTCGACGATGCGGTCGAGCTCCGCGCGCTGGACGACGAGCGGCGGCGACATGACGAGCTTCTGACCGGTGGCCCGCACGATCACGCCCGCTTCTCGGATCCGGTCCGAGAGCTCACCGGCGTCCTCGACGAGGAGCTCGACCCCCGCCATGAGCCCGAAGCACCGCGTCTCCCCGACGGCCGGGAGGCTCTGGAGCTCCTCGAGGCGGCGCGCGAGGTACGAACCGAGCTCCCGTGCCCGCTCCACCAGGCCCTCGTCGGCGATGATCCTCAGGTTCTCGAGAGCCACCGCGCACCCCGTCGGGTGTCCGTTGTACGTGAACCCGTGCCGGAACGCGCGCCCCTCGAGCATCTCGGCGACGCGGTCGCCCACGAGCACCGCGCCGAGCGGGAAGTACCCGCTCGTCAGGCCCTTGGCGGTGACCACGAGGTCGGGTCGCAGGCCGCCCCAGTGCTCGGCGGCGAACCACGTTCCCGTCCTTCCGTACGCCGTCACAACCTCGTCGAGGACGAAGAGGATCCCGTGACGGCGCAGGACGGCCTCCACACGAGGCCAGTAGTCCTCGTGCGGAGGGACCATCCCCCCGACCCCGATCACCGGCTCGCCGATGAAGGCGGCGATCCGCTCCGGCCCGATCTCCTCGACCGTGCGCTCGAGCTCGGCCACGAGCTCGTCCGTCGTCGTCCCGCGGTAGGGGAAGGGCGCAGTGAGGAACGCGAACTCGGCCGGGAGGGGGCCGAACCCCGCGCGGAGCGGGGGGATCCCGGTCGCGCCCAGCGAGCCGTAGGAGACGCCGTGGTAGCCGAGCTGGCGCGTGAGCACGGTCGTCCGCTCGGGCCGACCCTGCTCGTGCCAGGCGAGCCTCGCGAGCTTGAGCGCGGTCTCGGTCCCCTCGGAGCCCCCGTTCGTGTAGAAGACCCGGTCGACCCCCGGGGGCGAGATCTCGGCCAGGCGCGCTGCGAGGCGGATCGAGGGCTCGTTCGAGAAGTCCCAGAAGGAGGCGTAGTACTCGAGCGTCCGCATCTGGCGGGCGGCGGCGTCGGCGAGCTCCGGGCGGCCGTGCCCCACCGGGCAGACCCAGAGGCCGCACGTCCCGTCGATGTACTCGTTGCCCGCCTCGTCCCAGAGGCGCGCGCCCTCCCCGCGCGCGAAGACGACCGGCGGGCGGGCGGCGCCGACGACGGCGTGGGGGTGGATGACGTGGCGGAGGTCGAGGTCCTGCAGCGTCGTCATACCGCGCTCTTCACGGTCTTGACGGCCGTGTATTCGCCGATCGACTCGGGGCCGAGCTCGTAGCCGTAGCCCGAGAGGCCGCGGCCCGAGAACGTGCTGTAGGGGTCGAGGCCGCCGTACATGTTCACCCACACCGTTCCCGCCTTCAGGGCCGACGCCACGCGGTGAGCGAGCGCCCCGTCACGCGTCCACACAGCCGCGGCGAGGCCGAACTCCGTCTCGTTCGCGGTCGCGACCGCCTCCTCGACGCCGTCCACGCGCAGGACGGCCACGGCGGGCCCGAAGACCTCCTCGCGGTTGATCCGCATGGCGTTCTCGGTCTCGTCGAAGATCGTGGGCTGGACGAAGAATCCGTTTGGGAGCTCGGGAAGCTCCGCCGCACCGCCGCCTACGACGACGATTGCGCCTTCCTCCCGCGCCGCCCGGTAGAGGTCGAGCACGCGCTCGCGCTGGCCCGCCGAGGCGAGGGGGCCCATCTCGGTCTCCCGGTCGAGGCCACGACCGAGGCGGATCCGGCCGACGCGCTCGGCCAGTCGCTCGACGAGCTCGTCGGCGACGCGGCGGTCGGCGACCAGGCGCGCGCCGGCGGTGCACACCTGACCCGCGTTTCGAAACGTCGAGCTCACGGCGCCGGCGAGCGCCTTGTCGAGGTCCGCGTCGGCGAGGACGATGTTGGCGGACTTTCCGCCGAGCTCGAGCGTGAGCCGCTTCAGGTTGCCGGACGCGGCGCGCTGGATCTCGCGGCCGACCGCCGTCGATCCCGTGAAGGAGAGCTTGTCCACGCCGGCGTGCGCGGCGAGGAGCGCGCCCGTCGTCCCGTCCCCTGTGACCACCCGCCAGGCGTCCGGCGGGATCCCGGCCTCGAGCCCGAGCTCCCGCAGCCGGAGCGCTGAGAGGGGCGTCTCCTCCGCGGGCTTGTGCACGACGGCGTTGCCGCACGCGAGCGCGGGCGCGAGCTTCCACGAGGCGATCGTCATGGGGAAGTTCCAGGGCGTGATCGCCGCGACGACGCCGACCGGCTCGCGGAGCGTGTACGTGACGACACCCGGGGCAGCGGGATTCGTCGTGCCGAGAACCTTCGTCGGCCACCCCGCGTAGTAGAGCCAGGTCTCGGCGGTGAAGCGTACGTCGCGGCCCCGCGCCTCGGCGATCGGCTTGCCCACGTCGCGCGACTCGAGCTCCGCGAGCTCGTCGGCGTGCTCCTCGACGAGCTGGGCCAGCCGGACGAGCGCCTTCGTCCGTTCGTTCGGGTGCGCGCCGGCCCAGCCCGGCTGCGCGGCGCGCGCCGCCGCCACCGCCTCGTCCACGTCGTCCGGGCCGGCGAGGGGAAGGATCGCGAGCACGTCCCCGGTCGCGGGATCGACGGTCTCGAACGCCGTGCCGCTTGCGACGCTGGTACTCACTATGTGAAACTCTGTCACAGATGCTGGACCTCGGCAAACGGGTTCGGGGCCTCTTCCTCAAGCTGCCGACGACGGAGGTGGTCGACCTGGCCGCGCAGGCGGGGCTCGACTTCGTGGTCGTCGACCTGGAGCACTCGCAGCTCGGCGAGGTGGACGCGTTTCGCCTCATCCGCCACGCCTACTTCCGGGGGCTTCCCGCGCTCGCGCGAATCTCCGAGGCCCCGCGCGGACTCGTGAACCGCCTGCTGGAGGCGGGTGCGGCCGGGATCCACCGCTCGACCGTCCGCTCGGCGGCCGACGTCCGGGACCTTCGGGGCGCGACGCGCTACGCGCCGCAGGGCGCCCGCTCGATCGGGCTCGCGCATCCGGGCGGGGCGTACGGGACCGTGCCGCTCGCCGACTACCTGCGCGCGCAGGCCGAGAAGCCGCCGCTCGTCGTGGCGCAGATCGAGACGGAGGACACGGACGACCCGCTGGAGGAGATCGCGGCAGCCAGGCCGGACGTGCTCTTCATCGGCCCGGCTGACCTGAGCGTCGACGTGGAGCTCGACGAAGAGCGGCTTGCGCGGCGGATCGAGGAGGTGGCCGGCGCGGCGGAGCGCGCCGGCATCCCTCTCGGCGCCTTCGGCATCGACGAGCCGCGGGTCCGCTACCTCGCGGTCTCGACCGATCTCGGGCTGCTCGGAAAGGCGATCGCCGATGCCGCCTGACCTCTCGGTTCCGCTCGCGCGGCTCGTGCTCAAGAACCCCGTCGTCGTCGCCTCGGGCGAGTGGTCGATGGCGGCCGACGACGTCCGCCGCGCGCTCGACGCCGGCGCCGCGGCCGTGGTCGCGAAGTCGACGAACGAGTCGCAAGCCGCGAAGCGCCAGCTCGCTTCCGCTGCCTACCTGACGCTGGACGAGGGCCGGCGCCCCACCGCGGCCGCCACACGCTCGACGAGCCTCTTCAACCGCTCGGGCCTCGTGAGAGAAGCGTTCCCGCGCTGGCTCGAGACGCTCGCGGCGGCGGACGCGTACGCGCGCGAGCGCGGGGCGTACGTGGTCGCGAGCCTCGTCCCCGCCGACGTGGACGAGCTCCCGCGCCTCGCCCGGGGCTTCGAGCGCGCGGGCCTTCGCTGGCTCGAGCTCAACCTCGGAGCCGCTCACGGCGAGGAGGCGGCCCCCGGCGCGATCGAGCTCGTCGCCGACGCCGAGCGGGTCGAGGAGATCGTGACTCGGGTCCGGGAGGCGGTCCCCCTGCACCTGACGGTGAAGCTCCCCGGAGCCGGCGACGTCCTCGCTCTCGCCGAGGCGGCCCGCGAGGCCGGCGCCGACTCGCTCGCGCTCGTCGGTCGCTCGCTCGCCTTCCTCCCCGACCCGGACACGCGCAGGCCGCTTCTCGGCACGTTCGGCGCGATCGGGGGCGCATGGGCACTCCCCTTGACACTCCGCTGGGTCGCGAAGGCGCGCGCGCGGCTCGGCGAGGGCGTCCCGCTCTTGGCCACGAACGGCGTCCGCGACGGGGAGGACGTGGCGCGCGCGCTGCTCGCGGGCGCGAGCGCCGCGGAGCTCGGCACCGTCGTGTGGGCGGAGGGCGCCGGCGCCCTCGAGCGTGTGCTCGACGAGCTCACGCGGTACCTGGAAGGGCAGGGCATCCACGCTCGGGAGATCATCGGCGAGGCGGCCGACGCCGCCATGACCTACGAGGAGGCGGGAACGACGGGATGAGCCAAGCGACGACGTACGGGAGCCAGGTCACCCTCGAGGAGCTCGAGCGCGACCCCTACCCGATCTACAAGCGCCTGCGCGAGGCGGCGGCGGCGGTCTACGTCGACGCCGTCGGCCTCTGGCTCGTGACGCGCTGGGACGACGTGAGCTACGTGGACAAGACCCCGGAGCTCTTCACCGGCGAGACGGAGCCCTCGACGCTCAACCGCACGTTCGGGAAGAACCTGCTCGGCTCCGAGGGCGAGTACCACGCCAGGATCCGCTCGATCATCTACCCAGCCTTCCGCGTTCAGGCGATCGGCCACTACCCGGACGAGGTGATCGCGCCCATCGCCCACGACCTGATCGACGGCTTCGCCGGCCGCGGCGAGGTCGAGTTCGTGAGCGAGTTCGCGGAGCCGCTCTCGACGCGGGTGGTCAAGCGCACGCTCGGGCTCGGCGCGATCGAGGACGACACGCTGCGGCGCTGGTTCGTGGAGCTCGCCACGGGGGCCGCCAACTTCGAGGACGACCCGGAGAAGCAGGCGGTTGCGGACGGCGCCTCGCGCGAGGTGAACGAGACGATCCAGCCGCTCCTCGATCGCCTGGAGCGCGAGCCGGACGACACCGTCCTCTCGAACATGCTCCACTCCGAGGTCGGGGGGGAGCGCCTGACGCGCGAGGAGATCCAGGCGAACCTGAAGGTGATGATCGTGGGAGGTCTCCAGGCGGGCACGGACCTGATCGCGCTCTCGCTCTGGGCGCTCCTCTCCCACCCTGAGCAGGCCGAGCAGGTGAAGGCGGACCCCGGCCTCGTGAACCAGGCGATCGAGGAGGGCGCGCGTTGGCACTCGCCCGTGGGGACGTCCACGCGGCAGACGACGCGCGACACCGAGCTCCGAGGCTCGAAGCTCGAGAAGGGGGCGCTCGTCGCCGCCGTGCTCGCCTCCGCGAACCGGGACGAGCGAAACTGGACCGACCCGGACAGCTTCGACATCCACCGGCGCGAGGGGGCGCACCTCGCCTTCGCCACCGGGTCGCACCTCTGCCTCGGCGCCCGGCTCGGCCGCTACGAGGCGCGGACCTCCTGGCGAATCCTCTTCGAGCGGCTCCCGAACCTGAGGTTGGACGAGGACCGGCCGACGAAGATCACGGGGTGGGAGTTCCGCTCGCCCCAGCACCTCCACCTTCTCTTCGACGTATGAGCGCGCCTTCCGAGCTCTCCGCCGACTACCTCGAGCGGCTCGCGCGCGTCGTGCCGCGGGACCTCCCCGGGGATCTGGACCTGTTCGACGAGGAGACGGCGCGGCGCGGGATCCGCCTCAACCGGGCTGCCTACTCGCTGAAGGACGAGCACCAGCGCGAGCTCTTCCTCGCCGACGAGGAGGGGTGGATGGAGCAGTTCGGCCTCACGGAGCGGGAGAAGGAGCTCGTTCGCGCCCGGGACTGGATCGGCCTCTGGCGGAGCGGGATGTCCATCTACGTCATGGTCAAGCTGTCCGGTGTCACCGACACGCCGCTGCCGGAGATCGGCCGGCAGATGCGCGAGTCCCGAGGGACCGCGTGAGCGGCGTGGCGCTGCCGGCCCGTCCCGGAGCGACGAGCGGCAAAACCGAGGAACGAGACGAGGAGGATCACTGATGGCGCGCATCGTGGGCGGGATCGGCGCCTCGCACGCTCCCTCGATGGAGCACGTGTACGACGCCGGCGAGGACGTACGCCTCTCGGAGGAGTGGCAGCCCCTCTTCGGTCCCTTCCGGCAGGTGGCGGGCTGGCTCGACGAGCTGCGGCCCGATCGCCTGGTCGTGATCTACAACGACCACATGGACGGGTTCTTCCTCGACGCCTACCCGACCTTCGCCCTCGGGATGGCGGACGAGTACCCGATCGCGGACGAGGGGTTCGGCGCGCGTCCCTTTCCCCCGGTCCCGGGAGACGCCGACCTCTCCTGGCACATCGCCCGCTCGCTCGTCGCCGACGAGTTCGACCTGACCATGTGCATGCAGATGGAAGTCGACCACGGGGTCATCTCTCCCCTCCCGATGGTCGACTTCGCCGAGGGCGAGGGGGGCTGGAAGATCCCCGTCGTCCCGCTCGCGGTCAACGTCATCCTGCACCCCCTGCCGACCCCCGCGCGCTGCCTTCGCCTCGGCCAGGCGCTCCGCCGGGCGCTCCTCTCCTACGAGCGCGACCTCTCGGTCGTGGTCGTCGGCACGGGCGGGCTCTCCCACCAGCTCACGGGCCCGCGCTTCGGCAGGGTCGAGCCCGAGTGGGACCGGGAGTTCATGCGGCTCCTCGTCGAGGAGCCGGAGCGGCTCGCCGCGCTCACGCACGAGGAGCTGATCACGCGGGGCGGGACGGAGTCCGTCGAGGTCGTCCTGTGGCTCGCCATGCGCGGCGCCCTGCCGCTGGAGGCCAAGCCGGTGGTCGAGGCCTACTACGCGCATCGGATCATGGGCTACGGCCTCCAGGCGTACGCCGCATGAGGGCGTCCGAGCTGCGGCGGATCCTGGAGGGGGCGGTCGACCTCCACGTCCACCCCGCCCCGTCGCCGCTTCCACGGCGGATCGACGCCGCGGAGGCGGCGAGGCTCGCCGGCGAGGCCGGCTTCCGGGCGATCGTCGTCAAGTCGCACCACCACTCGACCGTCATGGACGTCCTCGCGCTCGCCTCCGAGGGGTTGCTCCCCTCCGACGTCGCGGTCTTCGGCGGGATCGCCCTCAACGGGCCGGTGGGCGGGCTCAACCCGAAGGCAGTCGACCTCGCCCTCAAGATGGGCGGGAAGATCGTCTGGTTTCCGACCATCGGCTCCCCGCAGCACATCAGGCACCACGCGGAGCACCCCGACCTCAAGTTCCCGAAGCTCGCGGTGAACCTGAAGCCGGAGGAACCGATCGACATCCTCGCCGACGGCCGTGTCCGCGACGAGGTCTACGAGATCCTGGAATCGGCGAAGGCGGCAGACGCCGTCGTCGCCGGCGGCCACCTGGCGCCGGACCGCATCACGGCTCTCTTCGAGGCGGCGCGCGAGGTCGGCGTCACCCGCCTCCTCGTCAACCACCCGAACTTCGTCGTCGGCGCCTCGTACGAAGACGCGAGGCGCTGGGTCGCGCTCGGAGCCTTCATCGAGCACTCGCTCTGTATGTACGACGACGCGTCGAGCTTCCACCACTGGGACGTCGAGACGCTGGTCGCGTGGATCGAGGCCGTCGGCCCGGAACGTTCGCTCCTCGGGTCCGACCTGGGGCAGATGGACAACCCGCTTCCGACGGACTCGTTCCGCAAGATCGCCGCGGCGCTCCTCGACCGCGGCCTGGGAGAGGACGCCCTGCGTGCGCTCGTCTCGCGGAACGCCGCCGAGCTCGTGGGTGTCGCGTGAGAGCGGCCGCGGCCGCGGGAGTGCTGGAAGCGCGGGCGGAGGAACTGGTTCGAACCCTGCGAAACGGACGGCACCTGCTCCGCACGCGCGACTGGATCCTCACGCTGGAGCCGAAGGCGCGAATCGGGCTCCGGCTCGCCGCGCTTCTCCACGACGTCGACCGCGCCACCGTGGGGATCCCGCGCGCGGAGCAAGTGGCCTCCTGGGACGATCGGGACGCGCTCGCCGAGCACGCCGAGCGCGCGGCGGCGCTCGCCGCGCGCTGGCTCCGCGCGGAGGGAGCAGCCGAGCCGCTCGCGCGCGACGTGGCGGCGCTCGTCCGGCGGCACGAGGTCGGGGGGACGGACGACGCGGATCTCCTCCAGGCGGCCGACTCCCTCTCCTTCCTCGAGGTGAACCCCGCGGCGAGCTGGGTCAACGACGGCCTCGCCGACCGGGCCGAGGCCGAGCGAAAGCTTCGCTGGATGTACGAGCGGGTCGCGATCCCCGCGGCGAGCGAGCAGGGACGCGCCCTCCTGCAAGCGGCGCTCGCCCAGCTTGTCTCGACGGGGTCGGTGCTTCAGGATCTTCGGCTCGCGGAGCCGATGCGGCAGCACGCGAACGATGGGAGGGCAGATGGCAACACGCGCTGATACGACGACCCGGTCGCCCGAGATCGGACTCGAGCGGAGGGCGGTGGGTCTTTGGACGGCGGTGGGGACGACGTTCGGCCTCATCGTCGCCTCCACGGTTCTCGCCTCCGTGACGGCCGGGTTCTTCGCGAGCTACGTCTTTCTGGCGGCGCTCGGGATCGGCTTTCTGGCCATGTACATGCAGTCGTTCAGCTTCTCCGAGCTCGCGACCATGATCCCCAGGGCGGGGTCGATGAACGAGTACGTTCGCGCCGGCCTCGGCCCCTTCTTCGGGACGCTGACCGTGCTCGTCGGCTACGTGGCCGTGCAGCTCTTCCCGACCGCGGCCGAGTCCTACACCCCCTCGGCGATCATCAAGGGGTTCCTCTGGCCCGGGGGGCCGAGCACGACCGTCTGGGTCATCGTCTTCGTCGCCTTCGTCGCCCTCATCAACGTCGCGGGCATCCGGCCCTACGCAGCCGTCGAGGTCACCCTCACGTTCCTCGTCGCGATCTCGCTCCTCGTCTTCGGCGTCATCGGCCTCGTCGGCGCGGGCAGCAACGACCCGATCGGGAGCGCGCTGCCCGACATCGACTTCACCTGGAGCCTCCTCTCGACGCTCCTGGGCATCGCCATCTTCACGTTCGTCGGCATGGAGTACACCTGTCCCCTCGCCGAGGAGATCGACAACCCGGGGCGGAACATCCCACTCGGGATCTTCCTCGGCCTGACGCTCGTCGCGCTGCCCGTGGTCCTCTTCGGCCTCGCGGCCGCCCGCTACGTCCCGGCGGAGGACCTCTCGCAGTTCAGCCCCGTCGCGCACATGGATGCCGCGGTTGCCATCCTCGGCGACGGGGGCAAGTGGTGGATGGCCTTCATCTCCATCGCGGCGACGCTCGCCACGCTGAACGCGCTCCTGGCCGGGATCCCGCGCATCTTCTACGGGATGGGCCTCACGCGGCAGCTGCCCTCGGTCTTCTCGTACCTCTTGCCGGCGACGCGCGCCCCGGTCGTCGGAATCGTCGTCGTCGCGCTCATGCCGATCCTGGTCAACGTCTTCGTGGACATCGGAGCGAGCCAGAACTTCATCAAGCTCATCCTGGCCGGCGTCCTCGGATGGGCGACAGCGTACGTCCTCATCCACCTCACCGTCGTCGTTCTCCGCGTGCGCGAGCCGGCCGCGGAGCGGCCGTTCCGCTCCCCGCTCGTCCCGCTCCCGCAGCTCGTGGGCGCCGGCCTCCTCGCGCTCGCCGCCTTCAAGATCTTCCCCGACCCCGACGTGCGGGACGACATCTACCTCTACTACGGGATCTTCCTCGCCGTCTCCGTCGCGCTCTCGTTCCTGTACAACGCGTTCGCGTACCGGAGCGCGACGGCCCAGTTCCGCCGCGTACCCCTCGAGGCCGTTTATCGCGAGACGACCGTGATCGACGAGGAGCTCGGGCCTCCCGTCGAGCCCGGAGGCCCGCACTTCAGGCACGATAGTGAGCGCTGATGGCGGCCACGCAGGACGCGTCGACCGAGGCCCGCGTGGAGCAGGTGCTCGCCGCCGGGGTCGACCGGATCCGCGTCCACTTCACCGACCTCCTGGGCGTCTCGCGAAACAAGGTGGTTCCCCTCTCGGGCCTCGACGACGCGTGCGAGGACGGGATCAACTTCTGCATCTCCGCCTTCTGCGTCGACCACGTGGGCGAGGTGATCGAGGGAACCGGGCTCGGCGCCGAGGTCGACTACCGCGACGCGCAGGTCGTTCCCGACCTCTCCACGCTCACCGTCGTTCCCTGGGAGCGCTCGACGGCCGTCGCCGTCGGGGACGTCGTCTTCGACGGCGCGCCGCTTCTGGCTTCGCCCCGCGAGCTGCTCAAGCGCGCCGTGGCGGAGCTCGAGGAGCGCGGGCTGCGCGCGGTCGCGGGCCACGAGCTCGAGTTCTTCCTCCTGCGTCCGAACGGAGGAGGGTACGAGCAGTACGCAAAGCAGCCCGGCCTCGTCTACACGCTCTCGCCGAGCGTCGACACCGAGGGCGTGCTGCGCGAGATGGAGGACGCGGTCCGCGAGATGGGCTTGCCCTACGTGGGCTCGAACCAGGAGTACTTCGGCTCCCAGTGGGAGATCAACCTGCGCTACGACGACGCGCTCAAGGCCGCGGACGACGCCCATCTCTTCAAGCTGGCCGTGAAGGAGATCGCGGCCAAGCACGGGCTCGTGGCGACCTTCATGGGCAAGCCGATCCAGGAGCTCGGCACGTCCGGGTACCACCTCCACTTGTCGCTCTGGGACGGTGACGAGAACGCGTTCCACGACCCTGCAGCCGACGAGGGCCTCTCCGGCGTGTGCAGGCGCTTCCTCGCGGGCCAGCTCGAGCACGCGCGCGGGATGACGCCGATCATGGCGCCGACGATCAACGCCTACAAGCGCTTCCTGGCCATGGCCTTCGGGCCGTGGAACGTGACCTGGGGCCACGACAACCGCACGGTGTACGCCCGCATCCCGCGCGAGCGCGGCAAGGCGACGCGGATCGAGAACCGCGCCGGCGACGGAACGGCCAACGCCTACCTCGCCTCCGCCGTCGCGCTCTTCGCCGGGTTGGACGGGCTCGACCGCGGGCTCGATCCCGGGGAGCCGGTGAGCGGCGTCGCCTACGAGCTCGAGGACCGGCCGCTCGTGCCCTTCTCCCTGGCTGAGGCGCTGGACGCCCTCGAGGAGGACGAGTTCCTGCGGGCCGCCCTGGGCGAGCAGTTCGTCCGGGCGTTCGTCGCGATGAAGCGCAGCGAGGTCAACCGGTTCGCGAGCGCCGTGACCGACTGGGAGCTGCGCGAGTACGCGAATGTCCTCTGACGCGCCTGGGGCGCCCTCGTTCCGGCGCGACGTCCGGCTGCTCTTTCGCGACGACGACGTGGAGGCGATGGAGTACGTCTTCGACCTGAGCTCGTACGAGGACGTGCGCGCGAACGCCGAGGAGATCTACGAGCGCGTGGCCGAGGGCTCGATGCCCTGCGACGAGGAGTGGCCCGAGGAGCGCGTCCAGCTCTTCCGCCGCTGGATCGACGCCGGCATGCCTGCCTGACGGGCGCGCTCCCGCACCGGGGCTGAGCGGGAGTCCTAAGGGAGGATGACGGCGCCGTCTTCGGCGAGCGTCCAGCGCGGGTTGTGCGCGACTTCCCACGCGTGGCCCTCGGGGTCGACGAAGACGCCCGAGTAGCCCCCCCAGAAGGTGGGCGCAGGCTCCCGGGCCACGGTCGCGCCCGCCGAGCGGGCCTGCGAGACGACGGCGTCGACCTCCCCGTCCGAGCGGACGTTGTGGGCGAGCGTGATCCCGCCCCAGCCGCCGGCGTCCTCGACGGCGGTGTCCCTGGCGAGCTCCTCGCGTCCCCACAGCGCGAGCACGAGGCACCCTGCGCGAAAGAAGACGACGTCGTCGCCGGGCCGCGCGTTCGTCTCCCAGCCGAGCTCCTCGTAGAACGCCCGCGCCCGTCGCAGGTCCTGCACGCCGAGCGTGACGAGCGAGAGCCGCTGCTCCACCCTACGCCTCCTTCTCGACGCGGTTTCGAAGCGTCCCCACACCTTCGACGAACACCTCGACCACGTCGTCGGCGGTCAGGTAGCGCTTCGGCTCGCGGGAGTCGCCGACGCCGCCCGGCGTCCCCGTGGCGATCACCGTGCCCGCCTCGAGGGTGAGGCCGGTGGAGCAGTAGGCCACGAGCTCCTCGGGCGAGAAGATGAGGTTGGAGGTGTTCGAATCCTGCAGCAGCTCGCCGGAGACCGAGGTCTTGACGGCGACCCCGCCCAGGTCGGCCTCGTCGAGCGAGGAGATGCACGGGCCCATCGGCGCGAACGTGTCGAAGCTCTTGCCGAGGGTGAACTGGCGGAGCGGCGTCTCGAGCTGCGCCCGCCGCCCCGAGACGTCGTTGAAGGCCGAGAAGCCGCCGATCGCGGCGCGAGCTTCCTCCGGCGAGGCGTCCTTGACCTCGCGCCCGAGCACGATCGCGAGCTCGCCCTCGTAGTCGGGCCGCGTCTCGTCGCGCGGGACGACGATCGTGTCGTCGTGGCCGATGAGCGCCGAAGGCCACATGGCGAAGACGACCGGCACGTCCGGGATCTCGAGCTCGGACTCGACGGCGTGGTCCCGATAGTTCAGCCCGATGCCGACGAGCTTCGCGGGCAGGACGGGCGCGAGGAGACGCACGTCGGCGAGCGCGTACGTCGGGCCGGCGGCGCGCGCCACGCGGTCCCACCCCTCGGGCGAGGGGACGAAGCCTTCACGGCCCGACGGCCCGGCGTCGACGACGACATCGCCCATGAGCCGGCCGATCCGCGCCTCCTGGTTCTCGTCGAGGAAGCGAACCGCCCTCACGCGTCCCCCTCCTCGCGCTGCTCCGCCCGCAGGATCTTCATCGCGTTGATCGCGCGCGGAAACCCCGCGTACGGCGAGACCTGCAGGATCGTCTCCTCGAGCTCGCGGTCGCTCACGCCGATCGCGCGCGCCGCGCGGACGTGAGCCCGCACCTGCGGCTCGAGGCCGCCGAGCGCCGTGAGCACGGCGACGATCACGAGCTCGCGCTCGCGCACCCCGAGGCCGTCGCGGGCGTGCACGTCGCCGAAGACGAATTCGACCGTGAGGTCGCCGAGATCGCCGAGATTCGCGAGGAACGCCTCGCCGCCCGGCTCGTCGTGCAGCTCGGCCAGCCGGGCGAGCCCTCGCTCCCGCCGGTCCGCGTGCGTCGTTGCCATCGCATCTCCTCCCCGTGTTGCGGAAACCCGGATACTTGCACGGTGGCGCCCCCTCTCACGATTGCGGACGTCGACCTCGAGAACGACGTCTTCGCGGAGCGCCTGCCGCACGAGACGTTCGCGTTCCTGCGCCGCGAGGCTCCGGTGCACTGGTATCCGTGGCGGCACGGCCGCGGCTTCTGGTGCGTGACGAAGCACGCCGACGTGGTGGCCGTCTCGCGCGACACGAAGACCTTCTCCTCGGCCTGGGGAGCGAACCTCGAGGACCTGGACGAGGAGATGCTCGCGGCTCGCCGCTCGATGCTCGAGACCGACCCGCCTCGCCACACGCGCCTCCGTGCCCTCGTGGGACCGCCCTTCACGCCTCGCGCCGTGCGCGCCTACGAGGTCGCGCTCCGCGAGCTCACGCGCGTCATCCTCGACAGCGCGCTCGCGCTGGCCGAGTTCGACTTCATCGAGGAGATCGCGAAGGAGCTCCCCATCCGCGTGCTCGCGCGCCTTCTCGGCGTCCCGGAGAGCGACACGGACGCGCTGATCCGGTGGGGCGACCGGATGATCGCGAACACCGACCCGGACTTCGCGGACGTCCTCTACGACTCGCCCGAGAGCGAGCGCTATCGTCTCGTCCCGTTTCGTAGCCCAGCGGCGCTCGAGCTCTTCGAGTACGGCCACCGGATCGCCGCGAAGCGGCGCGCGGAGCCGAAGGACGACCTCGTCTCCAAGCTCGTGCACTCCGAGATCGACGGCGAGCGGCTGAGCGAGCGCGAGTTCGACATGATGTTCCTCCTCCTTGTCGTGGCGGGGAACGAGACCACGCGTCAGGCGATCGCGCACGGCATGCACGCGCTCGTCGAGCACCCCGAGGAGTGGGCGCGCCTGCGGACCGACGGCGAGCTCGCGTGGAAGGCAGGCGCGGACGAGATCCTACGCTGGTCGACGCCCGTCCTCCACTTTCGCCGCACGGCGACGGCCGACGTCGAGCTGCGCGGAGAGCGCATCCGGGCCGGCGACAAGGTCGTCGTCTGGTACCTCTCGGCGAACTTCGACGAGGAGGTCTTCGACGATCCCTTTCGCTTCGATGTCGGCCGCACGCCGAACCGGCACATCACGTTCGGCGGGGGCGGGCCGCACTACTGCCTGGGCGCCCACCTGGCCAAGCTCGAGGTTCAGGTGCTCTTCGACGAGCTCCTCCCCCGGGTCGCGGACGTCGAGCTCACGGGCCCGGTGGAGCGGATGCGGACCAACTTCACGAACGCGCTCAAGCGGATGCCGGTCCGCATCAGCCCGGCCCGCTAGTGCTAGGGCGGGCCCGCGCGGCCGCCGCGCGGACGCTGCGGGCGACGACCGAGGTCTGGAGCCGCGCGGGCTTCCGGCCGGACGGCCGCGAAGGCGGCCTCGAGCGCGTCGTCGCACGCGACGGGGAGCGGTTCCGGCTGCGCATGGCGCCGCAGGGCCGGATCTTCGGCGGAAGCTACGCCCTCGAGGTGAGCCCCGAAGTGTTCTCGCTTCCCGCCACCGGCGGCCTCGCCGCGCGGGGGCGCGGCCTCTTCCGGCTCCGGGCGGTCGCGTTTCGCCCTCGCCGGCGTGACGGCGAGAGCGCTCGCCTCGCCGCGTGGCTCGGAAGCGACGCTCGCCTCCAGCGCGCGCTTCGCGGCGTCCACTTCGAGGCGGTGCGCGTCGACCCCGACGGGCGGCCGGTCATTCGGCACATGGGCGGCTCGGTCGTCTGGCTCCTCTTCCCGCCGCTCGTGCGCCCGGTGCCTTTCGCACCAGAGCAGGTCGAGCCCGTCGTCGCGGCGCTGCGCGCCTTCGAGCGTGGCGCGGGCCGCGGGGCTCCGCGCGCGGAGCGCGCGCGCTGAGGGCCGGCAGACCCGCCTACTGCTCGAGCCAGTCGAGTCCCCTGCGCCGGCCGGCCTCGGTCGAGAGGAAGTGCTCAGGACGGACCTTGACGAGCTCCGCGCGCGCGTGCGCAAGGAGGAGGCCCGAGGCGTCCTGGATCGTCCCCTCGACCGTCGCCCGCCGCTCGTCCGCACCCACGAGCTCGGCCGCTATCCGGACGCGCTCCTCGACGGGAACCGGGGCCAGGTAGCGGACGTCGAGCCGCGAGGTGACTGCGGGACTGAGGAGCGGTACGACGACCTGCCCGCACGCCTCGTCCAGGAGCGCGGCGACGACCCCGCCGTGCGCGATTCCCGGCGGACCCTGGTAGCGCTCTGGGACGACGTGCTCGGCCTCGAGCCCGTCGGCGTCCAGGCGCCAGTCGAACTCGAGGCCGCCCGTCTGGAGCGAGCAGCCCCAGCAGAACGGGTAATGATCCGTCCGGGCGAGCACCCGGGCGATTATGCGCCTACGACTGGTTCGTGCTCGACTGGTACTCGAACGGCTCCTCCGGTCCGAAGATCTTCTCGCGGATCCACTGGCGCGTCTCGGGCCCGGTCATCGGGTTGAAGAGGACGCCGAGCGTGACGCCGATGAGGAGGAGCGTCATGTTCCGGCCCGTGTGCGAGTCCTCGCCGCGCGCCCGCTTCCCCGCCTCGCGCAGCTCCTCCAGCGTCTTTCGCAGCTCGTCCTGGAGGTCCTTGTCGCGCGCGACCCGCATCGCGATCCCGGTCGCGCCCACGGGAGCGACGACGTCGTCGTAGATCTTGCGGGCGGACTCGTACGCCTTCTTCACGTGCTCGTGGAGCTCGTCGTCTCGCGCCAGCCGCTCGACGTACGGCCGTGCCCCTTCGACGGCGTCCGTCATCCGATCTCTCATTCCCCTGTCCTTTCGTCGCTTGGCCGTCGTCTCTTACCCCCGCTGCCCGGCGAAAAACAACGAGCCGCGCGCCCCGCAGGGAGTTGACATCCTGGCTAGCGGTTACTAACTTGCCGGGGACTCGCGCCCCAGGGAGAGCTTGCTGACCAGCTGGATCCGCTTCGTCTTGCGCCACCGCCGCCTCGTGATCGCTGCGTGGCTTTGCGTGCTCGCCGTCTCCCTCGTGGCGGCGAGCGGGCTCAGCGACCTCCTCACGAACAGGTTCTCGCTGCCCGGCACCGAGACCGCCCGCGCGGAGCGGATCCTGGAGGCCGAGTTCGGCCAGAAGTCGACGGGCTCCTTCTCCGTGGTCGTGCGCAGCAAGATGCCCGGCGGGGCAGCCGCTCTCGTCCCCGCGACCCGCGCCGCGGCCGAGCGGGCCGCGGGAGAGCTCCCCACCAGCCGGCTCGTCGGCGTCCAGCCCGTCTCCCCGGACGTCGTCACGGCGCGGCTCGTCTCCAACCTCGACCCGGCGGACGCCAAGGCGTACACGGACGACATGCGCCGGGCAGCCGGCCGGATTCCGGGCGCCGAGGTGCTCGTGAGCGGGCAGGCCGCGATCGAGCACGACCTCGACCCCGTCTTCAACGACGACCTGAAGGTCGGCGAGCTCTACATCGCGATCCCGGTCGCGGCCGCGATCCTCGTCTTCGTCTTCGGGACGCTCGCGCTCCTCGTCCCCTTCCTCTTCGCGGCCGCCACGATCCCCGCCACCCTCGCGATCGTCTGGATCTTCGCGAACTTCTTCGAGCTCACGACCTACCTCCAGAACCTCGTCATGCTGATCGGCCTCGGGATCGCGATCGACTACTCGCTCCTCGTCGTCTACCGGTTCCGCGAGGAGCTCGCGAGCGGGCGCGGGAGCCGCGAGGACGCCGTCGTGCAGACGATGGAGACGGCCGGCCGAGCGGTCGTCTTCAGCGGAACGGCCGTCGGCATCGGTCTCGCGCTCATGCTCTTCATGCCGCTCCCCTTCATGCGGGGGTTCGGCCTCGGCGGGCTCATCATCCCCCTCGTCTCCATCGTCGCGGCGTTGACGCTCCTGCCCGTCCTCCTCTTCCTGCTCGTCGCGCCGCTCGACCGCGTGCGGCTGCTTCCCCGCTTCGTCGCCGAGCGCCGGGAGCGGACCGAGAACATGTGGGTCCGGCTCGCCCGCTCGATCATGCGCCGGCCCGTCCGCTACGCGGTGGGCACGGCCGCCGTGCTCGTCGCGCTTGCTCTCCCCGTCTTCTCCCTCGAGCTCGGCCCGGGCTCGAACAAGGGGATTCCCCAGAACCTCGAGGGGATCCGGGGTCTCAACGTGATCGCCGACGCCGTCGGCGAGGGAGCGCTCGCTCCGACCGCGATCGTGGTCGACACGCGCGCGAGGGGCGGCGTGCGCTCTCCGGCGGTCGCGTCGGCTCTCGAGCGGCTGCGGTCGGGGCTCGAGGCGGACCACGAGGTCGCGCGCGTGGACTACGAGGCCTCGCCCCAGTACGTCTCGCGAGACGGCCGCTACGCGCGCCTCGACGTGATCGGGCGGAGCGAGTACGGGGCGCCGCAGGCGCTCGAGTTCGTCGACCGCCTTCGCGATCGGATCGTCCCCGCCGCGCGCTTCCCGCGCTCCGCGGCCGTCTATGCCGGCGGCGGGCCCCCCGGCGGCGTCGACTTCCTCGACACCGCGTACGGCGCCTTCCCCTGGCTCGTCCTGGGAGTCCTCCTCCTCACGTACCTGCTGCTCCTGCGCGCCTTTCGCTCGCTCGTCCTGCCGCTCAAGGCGATCGTCCTCAACCTCCTCTCGATTGGCGCTGCCTACGGCGTGCTCACGGCGTTCTTCAAGTGGGGCGGCGCCGACGCCGTCGGGCTGATCGCGTTCGACCAGGTCGAAGGGTGGATCCCCATCTTCATCTTCGCCATGGTCTTCGGGCTCTCCATGGACTACGAGGTCTTCCTGGTCTCCCGGATGCGCGAGGAGTGGGACCGCACGCACGACAACGAGCATGCGGTCTCGCTCGGTCTCGCGAAGACGGGCCGCATCGTCACGGCCGCGGGGCTCATCATGGTCGCAGCCTTCATGGGCTTCGTGGCGGGCTCGATCGTCGGGTTGCAGCAGTTCGGCTTCGGGCTCGCCGTCGCCATCGCCCTCGACGTCACGATCGTGCGGGCGCTCCTCGTCCCGAGCGCCATGAAGCTCTTCGGGCGCTTGAACTGGTGGCTCCCGGCCAACGTGGCGCGGGTCGTCCGCGTGCCTCCCTCCCCGCTCGAGCCGAGCGCGCGGCCCGCCGTGAGCCCGTCCGCCCGCTAGGCTCCCCGGACGGTGGAGCTCGCGGTCTGCGAGGGCGACATCTCGGCGCTCGAGGTCGACGCGATCGCGAACGCGGCCAACGACCACCTCTGGATGGGCGCCGGCGTAGCCGGTGCGATCAAGCGGGCGGGAGGCGAGGAGATCGAGCGAGAGGCGCTCGCCCAGGCACCGATCGATCCGGGCGACGCCGTCGCTACGAAAGGGGGGCGCCTGGCCGCGCGCTACGTGATCCACGGCGCCGTGATGGGCCAGGACCTGCGCACCGACGTCGGCCTCGTCGGGCGTACGACCGAGCGCTGCCTCGCGCTCGCCGACGAGCTCGGCGCCCGCTCGCTCGCGCTGCCCGCCTTCGGCACAGGAGTGGGCAGGCTCCCCCTGGAGGAGTGCGCGGAGGCGATGGCGGAGGCAGTGCGCCGCTTCCGCCCGCATGTCCTCGAGCGCGTCGTCTTCGCCGTCCACGGCGGCGAGGCGGAGGCGGCGTTCTCCCGCGCGCTCCGGCAAGTAGATTCAGCGCGATGAAGGGCGTCATCCTTGCCGGAGGGTCGGGGACGCGGCTGCATCCGCTCACGCGGATCACGAACAAGCACCTCCTCCCGATCTACGACCGTCCCATGGTCACGTACGCGATCGAGGCGCTCGTGCGGGCCGGGGTCACCGAGGTCATGGTGGTGACCGGCGGGACGCACGCGGGCGAGTTCCTGCGCCTGCTCGGCAACGGGCACGAGTGGGGGATCGAGCGGCTCCAGTACGCCTATCAGGAGCGTGCGGGCGGGATCGCGGAGGCGCTCGGCTTGGCGGAGCGGTTCGTCGCCGGCGAGCGAGCCGTCGTCATGCTCGCCGACAACGTCCTGGAGCGCTCGCTGCGGCCCGCGGTCGAGGCGTTCGCGCGGCAAGAGCACGGCGCGCGCATCCTCCTCGCCCGCGAGGACGACCCGGCGCACCTGCGCCACCTCGGGGTCCCGGACCTCGAGGACGGCCTCGTCGTCCGGATCGTCGAGAAGCCGAGCGAGCCGCCGAGTTCCTTCGCGGTGACCGGAATCTACTTCTACGACGCAGACGTCTTCGACGTGATCGGCCGGCTCGAGCCATCCGGGCGGGGCGAGCTCGAGATCACGGACGTGAACAACTGGTACGTCGAGCAGGGCTCCATGCAGTACGAGGTGCTCGAAGGCTTCTGGGGCGACGCAGGAGAGTCGATCGACGCCTACTACGCCGTCAACGATTTCGTCCGCCGCCACGGCGCCAACCGGGCGTGATCGAAGGGATCCTCCGCTTCCCCCTGCGCGTGTGGGAGGACGAGCGCGGCTGGCTCGTCGAGGTGCGCCGTGAGAGCGCGCTCCCGAAGGCGACGCGCCAGACGAACGTCTCCTTCTCGCGGCGCGGCGTCATCCGCGGGCTCCACTACCACGAGCGCGGGCAGGACGACCTGTTCGCGTGCCTGACCGGCACGGCGCGCGTGGTCGTCCTCGAGCGCGAGACGGGGGAGACGTACACCGAGGACATCGGGGACGAGAACCGGGTCGCCCTCTACATCCCGGGCCGGCTCGCGCACGGCTTCGAAGCGCTGACCGACCTCGTCTTCTGCTACCACGTGACCGAGGAGTACGACTCGCGCGAGCCGGACGAGCATGGGGTGCGCTGGGACGACCCGCGCATCGTGCACCTGTGGAGCACCCGCACGCCGATCCTCTCCAGGCGCGATTCGGCCGCCTCCTGATCACGGGCGCCGGCGGGCAGCTCGGACGGGCGCTGGCGGAGGCCTTCCCGTGGGCGGACGCGCGCCCGCGCGAGCGCCTGGACGTTGGGCGGCCGTTCGAGCTTCGGTACCGGCCGGACGCTGTCCTGCACGCCGCTGCGTGGACGGCGGTCGACGCAGCCGAGGCGGACCCCGACGGCGCCGAGCGGACGAACGTCGGGGGCGTCCGCCGGGTCGCCGCTCTCGGCGCACCCGTGCTCCTGTACTCGACGGACTACGTGTTCGACGGGCGGAAACGCTCGCCCTACGTCGAGTCGGACTCCACCAACCCCCGCTCCGTGTACGGGCGCACGAAGCTCGCGGGCGAGCGCGAGGTGCGGCGGGGCTGGGTCGTGCGGACGTCCTGGCTCTTCGGGCCCACGGGGACGAACTTCCTCCGCACGATGCTCCGGCTGGGAGCTGAGCGTGGCGAGGTGCGGGTGGTGTCGGACCAGCGGGGCTCGCCCACCTACGTCGGCCACCTCGCCCGCGCGACGCGCGAGCTTCTGACCCGCGAGTACGGAACCTGGCACGTCGCGGCGCAGGGCGAGTGCACGTGGGCCGAGTTCGCCGAGGCGATCTTCGAGGACGCGGGCCTCACGTGCCGCGTCGTCCCCATCTCGACGGCCGAGTACGGGGCCCCGGCGCCTCGCCCGGCCTACTCGGTGCTGCGGAGCGAGCGCGCCGGCGCTCCCACCCTTCCGCACTGGCGGGCCGGCGTGCGCGACTGCCTCGCCCGCCTGGGCGTGGGCTGAGGCTAGGCGGGCGGCTCCGGACCGGGACGCGCACTCCGCGCCCGCCTCGGAGGCGGACGCGGCTTTCCGGCACCGGCGGAGGCGCTGACTAGCCTATTGCCGTGCGCGTGCTCGTCACCGGAGGCTGCGGCTTCATCGGCAGCCACTTCGTCAAGCGCCTCGCGGCGGGCGGCGAGGACGTCGTCGTCTTCGACAAGCTCACGTACTCGGGGAACCCGGCGAACCTCGAGGGCGTCCCGCACAGGTTCGTCCGGGGGGACATCGCCGATCAGGAAGCCGTGGCTGCTGCGGGCGAGGGGTGCGAGGCGGTCGTCAACTTCGCCGCCGAGACGCACGTCGACCGTTCGATCCTCGAGGCCGGGGAGTTCATCAGGACGGACGTGGTCGGCACGCACGTCCTCCTCGAGTGGGCGCGCGGGGCGCGGGCCCGCTTCGTGCAAGTCTCCACGGACGAGGTCTACGGCGACGTCCCTGCCGGCCACTCCTCCCGCGAGGAGGATCCGCTGCGCCCGTCCAGCCCCTACGCGGCCTCCAAGGCGGGCGGCGACCTGCAGGTGCTCGCGTACGTCCGCACCTACGGCGTGGACGCCGCCGTCACCCGCGGCTCCAACACCTACGGCCCCAACCAGTATCCGGAGAAGCTGATCCCGCTCTTCGTCACGAACGCGCTCGACGGCGAGCCGCTTCCGGTCTACGGCGACGGGCGGCAGGTGCGCGACTGGCTCCACGTCGCCGACCACTGCTCGGCGATCGAGTTCGTCCTGCGCGCCGGGGAGCGCGGCGAGGTGTACAACGTCGCGGGCGGGGAGGAGCGCGAGAACCTGGACATGACGAGGCGCGTGCTCGAGCTCACGGGGCGCGACGAGTCGCTCGTCCGCCACGTCAGGGATCGTCCCGGCCACGACCGGCGCTACTCGCTCGACGCCGGCAAGCTGCGCGCGCTCGGCTGGGCTCCGAGGCGCTCCGTGGACGAAGGCCTCTCCGAAACGGTCGAGTGGTACCGCGAGCACCGAGCCTGGTGGGAGCCGCTGAAGTCGGGCGAGTACCGGACGTACTACGAGCGCCAGTACGCCGAGCGCCTGGGCTGACCCTCCTCAGCTGCAGCGCGCGCGGGCGCGGTCGATCTCCGAGCGGCGGCCCTGGATCTCCTGCGAGCGATTCAGGTACTCGAGCGCCGTCTCGCACTGCCCGAGGCGGGCGAGCGAGTTCCCCGCGTCGTAGTACGCGTACGCCTCGTAGATGTCGCCGCTTCCGCGCAGCGTGCCGAGCGCGCGCTCGGCGAGCGCGTAGGAGCGTTCGTAGTCGCCCGCCCGCATGGCGGCCGTCGCTTCGTCCGTCAGTTGGCGGGCGCCGGCCACCGAGAGCTCGCCGCCGCTCGTCGCGGCCGGGGGAG
>JACVSB010000172.1 GCA_014534155.1 Thermoleophilia bacterium | reverse complement strand
GGAGGGGATCGACCGCGACCTGGGCGCGAAGCACGCGAAGTGGTTCGTCCGCTCGGCGATGACGACCGGGTGGCTGCGCGAGACGGAGCTCGTCCCGAAGACGCAGGGTGTCGTGTCCGCCATCAAGCAGACCAAGTTCGCCATCTCGCTCGCCCGCCGCGGCAAGGTGCCCCTTCCGTTTCCGCCCCACGTGGCCGACAAGGTGGGCGAAGCGCGCGCGCTCCGCGACGTGGTGGAGTCGCAGGGCCGTCAGGGAGCGCTCGGCCACGTGCAGGGCGAGCGGGCGCTCTCGCGTATCGAGCACGCGGTCCTGGCCGACCCGGACCACGCGGGCGTCTCGCGCGACGCCCCCGAGGTGACGCCCGGCGAGCCGCCCGTCAACCGCGACATCGGCGAGCGGCCGTGAGGGTCGCCTACTACACAGGCTGCCTGGCCGCCCTCTCCGCGAAGGAGCTCGACTCCTCCACGCGCGCGCTCGCGCCCAAGCTGGGGATCGACCTCGAGACGCTCGACTCGGTCACCTGCTGCGGAGCCGGCGACATCCACGAGGCGGAGCCCGACTACTACCTGCACCTGAACGCGCGGATCCTCGCGTACGCGGAGGCGACGGGCTCGGACACGCTGATGACGATCTGCAACGTCTGCACGCTCAACCTCCGCCAGGCCAACTTCATGCTCCAGGGCGACGAGGCGCTCCTCGCCCGGGTGAACGACAACCTGCGCACCGTGGGGGCGCCTGTGTATTCGGGCGGCGTGGAGGTCAAGCACTTCCTCTGGCTGATCGCGCAGGGCGACGGCTACGAGCGGCTGAAGGAGGTCGCGCACCGGGGGCTCAAGGGTCTCAAGGTCGCCCCCTTCTACGGCTGCCAGATCCTCCGCCCGTCGAAGCTCATGGGGTTCGAGGACCCCGACCGGCCCTGGTCTCTCGAGGCGATCATCGAGGCCTGCGGCGGGGAGGCGATCGACTACCCCGCGAAGATCAAGTGCTGCGGGTTCCCGATCATCCAGGCGCGCGAGGAGACGGCGCTGGGCGAGCTGATCCAGCCCATCGAGCAGTCGGTCGAGGCCGGCGCCGACGCGATGGTCACGCCCTGCCCGCTCTGCCACCTCTCGCTCGACGCGTGGCAGCAGAAGCTCGAGGCCGCCGAGGGCCGGACGTTCCGGATGCCGATCCTGCACCTCTCGCAGCTCGTCGGCGTCGCCGCGGGCCTGGAGGAGTCGGAGCTCCGCTTCCGCCGGCACATCGTCCCGGTGGCGCCCGTCCTGGAGAAGGTCGAGGCGCCGTAGCTCCGTCGCCCTCGGGCGGCCGGTGCCGGCCGCCTGCGGGCGAGGGCTCGACGGCGATGGTGGAGGGCGTGCGCGACTCGCGGGCGGCGATCCTCGCGGCCGGGGGAGCTGCGGCCGCGGCGCTCGCCGGGTGGTCCCTCTGGGAGGCGCAGTGGGTGGAGCGCCGCCGCGCGGACGTCTGGATCCCGGGGCTCGCCCCGCCGCTCGAGGGCCTCAAGATCCTCCACCTGTCGGACCTCCACCTGGGGACGCTCTCGCTCAACGGGCGGGCGCTCGAGCAGGCGGTCCGTTGGGCGGAAGAGGTGCGTCCGGACCTCGTCGCGGTGAGTGGAGATCTCGTCACCCGGCGTGGAGGCAAGGAGCGGCTGCTCGAGGCGTTGACGCGGCTCGGTGCGGCGCACGGGGTCTTCGCGGTGCTGGGAAACCACGACGTGGACTACTCGCGCGACCCGTTTCGCCGCCCGACCGACCTCTCGGACCTGCACGAGGCGGGGGCGGTGCTCCTGCGCGACGACGAGCGAACGCTCCGGCGAGGGCAGGCGCGGATCCAGGTCGTGGGCGTGAGCCCCGAGACGTTCCGGTTCGGCGGTGCGCGCCCCGCCGAGCGCGCGGACGCCCGCGCGGACCTCCGCATCCTCATCTGCCACTACCCCAACGTGGTGTGGACGCTCCCTCAGGGCGCCTTCCACCTCGTCCTGGCCGGGCACTACCACGGAGGCCAGATCTGCATCCCCTCCCCCTGGGGGAAGCTCCGCCTCAAGGACCTGCGGGCGAACTACTGGGAGGGTCTCTTCGAGACGCAGGCGGGCGCGCTGCACGTCTCGCGCGGGCTCGGAACGAGTCTCGTCCCGTTTCGCCTCCTCGCTCGACCGGAGGCGACGCTCCTCACGCTGCGCGGGGGACAATGAGGCGGTGCCCTATCGGCTGCATCCGGTCACCGCGGTCTCGATCCGCGACGCTCCGGCTCCCTGCGTCGGCTGCATCTTCTGGCAGACGCGCGACCGCAAGACGACGGACAAGGGGCGCTGGGCCGAGCGGGTCGAGGAGGAATGGGGCGCCTGGGGAACGCTCTACTTCGCCGAGGACGATCGGCTCCTCGGGTTCGTCCAGGCGGCGCCCGCGGAGTTCTTTCCCCGCGGCCACGACCTCCCGGCGGGCCCCCCGTCGCGCGACGCTGTCCTGATCGCGTGCGCCTACCTCGTCGACCTCTCGACGCCCTGGGTCATGCAGAGCCTTTTCCTCTCCGTGATCGGCGAGGCGCGCGACCGCGGGGTGAAGGCGATCGAGACGTTCGCCTACCGCTACCCCGAGGGCGAGAGCGGGTACGAGCGCTTCTTCGTCCACCGGACGATCTTCCCCAGCGACTTCCTCGCCGACTTCGGCTTCTACCCCGTCCGCTGGGACGGCCGGGTCGCACTGGCTCGGCTGGAGCTGGGGGGCCTCCAGCCCGTCGAGGAGGGAAAGACCGCAGCGGTCATGCGGAAGGTGCGCGAGGCGTTCGCGCCAGCACCCGTCCCCGAACGGCCCTACTAGGAAGGGTCTGTTCGGAAGCCCTCGCGCGCCCTAGGTTCCCGGAAAGGGCGCTAGGCGGAGACGGCAGGCAGCGCGCGCCGCGCGAGGAGCGCCTCCGCAATCTGGACCGCGTTCAGCGCCGCGCCCTTGCGCAGGTTGTCGTTCACGGTCCAGAGCGCAAGGCCCGCTCGGTCTGTCGTGTCGCGCCTGATCCGGCCCACGAGGACCTCGTCGCGTCCTGCGGCCTCGCGCGGGGTGGCGAGCTCGGCAATCCGCACGTTCGGAGCCCCGGCGAGAAGCTCCCGCGCCTCGTCCGGCGAGATCTCCTCCTCCGTCTCGATCCAGACCGCCTGCGCGTGCCCGACGAGGACGGGTACCCGGACGCACGTCGCCTGCAGGGGTAGCTCGGGCAGCGCAAGAATCTTCCGCGTCTCGGCGCGAAGCTTCCACTCCTCGGAGAACTCCTCCCCGTCGAAGTCCCAGTCCATACCGAGGTCGGCCTGCTCAGCGTCGCTCTCGCGGAGGCGGGCCATCGCGGCGTCCCCCGCCCCCGAGACCGACTGGTAGGTCGCAAGACGGACGCGCCGCAGCCTCGCCGCGTCGTGCAGCGGCTTGAGGACGCACGCGAGCTGGATCGCGGAGCAGTTCGGGTTCGCCACGATCCGCTCGCCGTCCACCGCCGCGTCGTTTACACCGGCGACGACGAGGGGGACGCCCTCGGCCAGGCGGTAGGCGTCCGACTTGTCGAGCGCGGTCGCGCCGCCCTCGACGGCGTAGGGGACGAGCGCCTCGCTCGCGGCAGTGCCGACGGAGAAGAAGACGAGGTCGAGGTCTCCGGCCGCGAGCGCCTCCGGCGTCGCCTCCTCGACGGGAAGCGTCGCCGGCCCGTACGCGATGCGCTTGCCGGCCGAGCGCACGCTCGCGAAGGCACGCACGTGGCCGAGGCTCCGCTCGGCCAGGAGCTCGAGCGTCACCGAGCCGACGGCGCCCGTGGCCCCGACGACGCCGATTCGGACGGCGTCAGGCATGCCGGCGCTCGGCGGCCGGCGCACCGAGCTCGAACGACGAGTGCAGCCCTCGCACCGCGCGCTCGATGTCGTCCTGGCGGACGAAGAACGCGACCTTGATCGGCGACGTGGAGACGAAGCGCGGCTGGATCCCGAGCTCGCGCAGGGTCGCGAACGCGCGGGCCGCGATGCCCGGGTGGCTCCGCATCCCCGCTCCCACGACGCTCACCTTGCCCAGGTCCGCGTGCTCGACCCAGTCGGCGCCGAGAGCCGAGAGCGCCTCCTGGATCGCCGGGGCGTCCTCGACCGGCGCGGAGAGGACGACGCGGTCCGCGATCTGGATCACCGTGTCGACGGAGACGCGAGCGTCGGCGACCGCCGCGAACAGGTCGGTCGGCTCCAGCCCGGACACCTCGTACACGGCCTCCTCGACAGTGTGCGTCACCCCCGAGATCATCGCCTTCTCGAGCATCCGCTCGTCCTCCTCCCGCACCCACGTTCCGTCTCTCTCGCTGAACGTCGAGCGCACGTGCAGCTTGACGTCATGGTTGCGCGCGAACTCGACGGAGCGCAGC
>JACVSB010000299.1 GCA_014534155.1 Thermoleophilia bacterium | reverse complement strand
TCATCGTCACGCACCGTCCCGAGGAGGAGCCGGAAGAGGGCGGATTCACGTTCGTCTCCGGCGTGCCGGAAGCGATCGAGCGCGCCGCGGAGACGGCCGGGGGCAAGGACGTGCACGTCATGGGCGGAGCAGACGTCATCCGCCAGGCGCTCGCGGGCAACCTCGTCGACGAGCTGACGATCATCGTCGCCCCCGTGATCCTGGGCTCGGGGAAGCGGCTCTTCGAGGGCTTCGCGAAGAGCCTGGAGCTCGAGCACGCCGGCGTACGGCAGTCGCAGTACGCGACGTTCGTCGAGTACCGCGTCAAGGCGTCTCCCCGCTGACCCGCCTCGTGACGCTGAAGCGTTTGCCGTGGCGACCCGCGCGGTACGAGGAGCGCCTGTGGCGCTCACGAACCCCCTCGTCCGCTCGCTGCACGACCTCGGCCTCGCTGCGTGGTTCGGCGGGTCGTTCATGGCCAACGTGGGGCTCCACGGCGCCGCCGAAGAGGTCGCTGATCCGCGCCAGCGCGCGCGTGTGCCGAGCGCCGGCTGGAACCGCTGGGCTCCGATCCAGAACGCCGGAATCGGCACGCACCTCCTCTCGGCCGCGCTGCTCACGCGCGCCAACCGCGGCCGCCTCGTCGCGCAGCGCGGCGTCACCTCGTTGGGCGTCGCGAAGGGCGCAGTCACGATCCTCGCCGTCGCGGCGACGGCCTACGCCGCGCGGCTCGGCAACACGATCGACGAGGCGGGCGACCCGCCGATCGCCGAGGCCACGGAGCCGGCGCCGGACACGCCGCCCGACGTCGCCGCCGCGCAGCGGCGGCTCCACCTCGTCCAGTGGAGCGTCCCCGCGCTTACGGGCGCGCTGGTCGTCATGAACGCCGTCATGGGCGAGCAGCAGCGGCCGAAGGCAGTCGCCGCCGGCGTGGCGCGCCGGCTCGCGCCGCGCCTCTAGCCCGGCGCTCCGACCTCGCCGCGCCGTTCCGGGCGACCCGCAGTGTGACCGTGACGGTCACGCCCCGGCCGAGCTCTGCGGGCGGTCGCCCGCCCAGCGCGCCTCGGCAACGGCGGCGACGATGGAAAGGCCGAGGCCCGCGGGCCGGGTTTCTCCAGAACGCGAGCCGCGGGCGCGAGGCGGCAAGCGTCGCAGCGGCCACTCACCATCAGGGTTTCTCCGCACGTCGGTTCGGCGGATTCCCCGAGGTAATGGATCGACCGCGGCGGGATGCTCCAGCCCTGTCAGCGCAAGGAAGGAGAGCGCCATGAGCGCGACGTTGACCCCCTCGACCACATCCGGTCCCGCCGGTGCTCCCCGGTCGCCACACGCGCTCGGCGCCCGAGGCCGCGGCTTCTACGCCCTCACGGGGCTGGTCGTCGTCTCGGCCGGCGCGCTCGCGATCGCGCTCGCCGCAGGCGCGACGGCCGTTTTCAACGTCGTCGTGTGGCTGCTCTTCACGACGCTCTGGATCGCGTTCGTCGGCGCCCTCGCGTTCAGGCCCGCGGCGCTCGACGACGCCTGGCGATCGGTGCGCCGACTGGCGGTTCCTCTCCAGGCGATCGTCTGGCTTCTCTTCCTCCCCGTGATGTGCGGGCTCTTCGTCTGGCACCGACCCTGGCCGCCGTTCCTCCGCGTCACCGCCGTCCTGGCGATCGCGGCCTGGAACGTCTTCCTCTTCTTCCCCCGCTTCTGACGGCACGAGCGGCCACCGTCCAGGCCGGCGAACCGTGCCCCGATCTCAGTAGCGTGCACTCCATCGCCGCGCACGTCGATGCAAGAGGGGACGCAGAGCTTCCCGACGCGCTCGCACGCCGGTTCGAGGCCGTCGTCCTGGCCTGGGACGGAGCCGCGCCGGCCGGCACGCCCAACCTGGGCGCTCTGCGGGCGACGATCGAGGCGCTCTCGCTCCTCGGGATGGACCTCTACCTCGTG
>JACVSB010000154.1 GCA_014534155.1 Thermoleophilia bacterium | reverse complement strand
CGCTCGCGTCGCGGCATGATTCGCAGAACGGCGCGGAGGCGACTCGCGAGGACATCCTGCTGCGCGCCGAGCGGAATCGCGCACGCGCGGCGACCGACCGGGCCAAGGCAGCCGACGATCGTGCCCGGGCGGCCGCCGACCGGGCGAAGGCAGCCGACGATCGTGCCCGGGCCGCCCGCGACCGGGAACGGGCAGCCCGTCAGCGCGCTGATTCTGCCGACAAGCTGAAGCTCGCGACGACTGACGAATTGACGGGCGCGTGGACACGCAAGTTCGGCCTCGAGGCGTTGTCGCGCGAGCTCGAACGCACGCATCGCACCGGCGAAAAACTGCTACTCGCATTCGTCGACGTCGACCGTCTCAAGAAGGTGAACGACCGGCACGGGCATCTGGCGGGTGATGCACTTCTGCGACTGGTCGGAACAACGGCACGCGCGAACCTCCGTCGTTACGACGTGATCGTTCGCTACGGCGGTGATGAACTCCTGTGCGGGTTGCCGAACGTAAATCCCTTGGAGGCGAGGGGACGCATGGAAAAGATCTCAGCGGCAGTGCGAGGGGCGAGCGACGGTCACTCGGTCACCTTTGGCCTTGCCGCGGCTGAACCGAGAGACACTCTCGAAGATGTGATCGCCCGCGCGGACGCCGACCTTCTCGAAGCCCGACGCTCGCGTGAGAGCTCGCACTGATCGCGCTCCGGCGTCGACTGACTCGGACAATTCCGCCCTCTGCAAGAGCAGCTCTCTCGGCGTACGCCGTGTGGAAACGTAAACGCACACACACCGACACTCCGGAAGCAGCACGAAGCGGCTACGTATCGCCTGGGTGTCCGCGTCCTCGCGGGGGCACCCCACGCGGGAGAGCGGTGTCCGGCATGGACGAGCGAGAGCCGCAGAGCGCCTAGGTTTGCAAGCACTTTTACCATCGCGCGTCTCCGCTACTCGTGGCAGAAGAAGAAGTTCGGCTTGGCGGCGAATTTCCGATGGGCCGTGCAGGACTCGAACCTGCAACCTTGGGATTAAGAGTCCCCTGCTCTACCAGTTGAGCTAACGGCCCCGGTGCGGCTCGCCATTCTAGCTTCGGCCGGCTCTCCCCCTGCGGTCGAGCTCCCTTCCGCGTCTACTCGACCCAGCCTACGGAGACGTACAGCCGCTCGCCCCCGACCTCGGTCTCGCCTGCGCGGTAGCGGAGCGTCACCTCGGCGCCGTCGCGGCAGCGGAGCCGCGAGACGCCGACGAGCCAGCCCGACTCGATCATCCGCCGGTAGTCGCTCGTCGCACGCGACTCGAACGCGACGTCCGTGACCCGCATCCCCAGGAGCTCGTCCTCGGTGTACCCGAGGACGTCACACGCGTACTCGTTGACGGCGATGTAGCGCATCTCCTCGTTCGCGACGAAGACGAGGACGGGGGCCGCGCGGAGCGCCTGCTCGAAGACGTCGGTGCGCCGATCCGTCGCGGACATCGACCGTCGGCAGATTGTACGACCGTCCCGCTGGCTACGTGGCTCACAGGTCGCGGCGGCGGAAGGCGAGGATCGCGCCGCCGACCACGAGCGCGACGTACGCGATCGTCCACGGTGCGAGCCACCCGCCTGCCGTCTTGGCGCCGCCGAAGGGGCCGAGCTGGAGGACGAGCTGGGTCAGTCCGAGACTGCGCGCGCTGATCGCGGCCAGGGCATCCTGGTAGAGCGCCTCGAACGGGAGCGCCCAGGAGGCGGCGTGGGCGACGTCCATCAGCGTCTGCGAACGCAGCGCCTCCCCGATCTGGCCCAGAAGACCGGCCACGAGGCCGGCGCCGAAGATCATGAAGACCGCGATCCCGTTCGCGGTTGCGGAGAGGAAGACGGACCCGAGCAGCGAGAGCGCGGCGATGACCACGACGGCCCCGGCGAGCTCGAGGGCCGGCAGGAGGAAGGCGTCGGGCCACCAGCCGCCGGCCCAGCGGTTGATGAGCGCGGCGGCGAGGAAGACCGCCGTCACGTACAGCGAGCAGACGGTGCCGGCCGCTACCAGCCGGCCGAGGAGCACCTGCTCCCGGCCGACCGGCCGCACCACGAGGGGTTGCAGGAGCCCGCGCTCGGCGTCGCCTCGCACGGCGCTCAGCGTCAGGAAGGCCGCCAGCACGGCGCCGAGGAAGAGCGTCCCGAACATGGCCAGCCCGAGGAGGGTGGCACCGGCGAGGCGCTGCTCCTCGAGCGGAACCGCGTCGAGGACGCCGCTGCCCTCGGCCTTGCGCAGCTCCTGGAACGCCTCTCTCGTGCCCAGCGCGAAGAGCCCGAGGAAGACCGTCGTGAGAACGAGCACGATCGGGAAGACGCGCCGGCGCAGCGTCTCGCGGAGCGCGTACCCGGCAATGAGGACGGCCGAGCTCACGTCTGCTCCTGGCCGACCGCCCTCAGGTACTCGTCCTCCAGGCTCGTCTCGAGGACGCGGACCCCGTAGACGCGCTCGCCCGCGCCGACGAGCTCGGCGACGATGCCCGGAGCGTCGTCTCGGGTCGCAGACGGAAAGCGCCGCACGTCCCCGTCCACGTCCACCTCGACGCCCCGTGGGCGCGAGAGCTCGGCCGGGGTCCCGGCGGCCACCAGCCGGCCGCCGGCGAGGATGAGGACGCGGTCGCAGACGAGCTCGACCTCGCTCAGGAGGTGGGAGTTCAGGAGGACGGCGACGCCTCGCTCGCGCAGGGTGTCGAGGAGCGCCCGCACGGTGCGCCGGCCCGCAGGGTCGAGCGCGCTCGTCGGCTCGTCGAGGAGCAGGAGGCGCGGCGTGCCGACGAGAGCCTGGGCGATCCCGAGCCGCTGCTGCATCCCCTTCGACATGGCGTCCACACGGCGAGCCCCTGCGTCGGCGAGCCCGACGAGCTCCAGGAGCCTCCGCCGCTCGCCGTCGCCGCCGGTCGAGCCCGCGAGCCGCTGGTGCAGCGCGAGCACCTCGTCCCCCGTCGCCCAGCCGGGGAAGCGGAAGAGCTCCGCCAGGTAGCCCAGCGACCGCCGCGCTGCGCGCGAACCCGCCGGCGCTCCCAGGACGGTCGCGGTCCCGGCCGTGGCGCGGACGAGGCCGACCGCGATCTTCACGAGCGTCGACTTCCCGGCGCCGTTCGGGCCCAGGAGGCCGACCAGCTCGCCCTCGCCGACGTCCAGATCGACGTCTGCGAGCGCCTCGACGGCGCCGTAACGCTTTCCGAGGCCGCGCGTGGCGAGAGCCGCGGGCACGCGCGCTACTTTAGGGCTGGGTGCTGGGCGACCCGCAGGCGCGGCTCCGCCGGCTCGGCTTCCGCGACGAGGACGCGCGCGTACTTGCCGAGCACTTCCTCGACGCCGAGCGTCGCGGGCGGGCGAGCCACGGCCTGGCCCGCATCGACTGGCTCGAGACCCTGCCGGACCTCGATCTCGGCGCCCGCCCGGAGCGGACCGTCGCAGAACCGGGCTTCGAGCGCTGGGAGGGGCGGGGCGCCGTCGGCTACCTGACGCTCGCCGCGATCGTGGAGGCCGTGCTCGTGCGCCCGCCCGAGCGGGCGCGAGTCGTCGTCGCCGGCGACTGCTTCCCCACGGGCGTGCTCGGGTACTGGGTTCGTCGCCTTGCCGAGAGCGGGCTGGCGGCGTGGCTGACCGCGACGTCGCCCCGTCGGCTCCCGCCTCCGCTCGGCGGCCCTGCGCTCGCGGGCACGAACCCGATCGCGATCGCCGTGCCGAGCTCGGACGGGCGGCCGCTCGTCGCGGACGTCTCCATGGGGAAGGTGACGCACGGAGACGTCCTGCGCGGAGTTGCGGCTCCGGCCGATCTCGTTCCCTTCGGGGGCGAGCAGGCGCACAAGGCCTTCGCGCTCGCCGTCGGGCTCCACGCGCTCGTCGATGCCTTCGCCGTCGGGTCGTACGGCGCGCTGCTCGTCGTCGCCCGGCCCGAGGCGGATCCCGTGCCGCTCCTCCGCGAGCGCGCAGCCGGCGCGCGGCTTCCCGGCGACTGCTAACGCTTGCGAAGCTCGGCCAGGACGACGGGGTCGATGCGCTTCCCGTCGTGGACGCGCTCCTCGAGGTTCTCGACTCCCGCCCACGCAAAGAGGGCGCGGCCGAGGTCCTCGTCCCGGTAGCCGAGGCCCGCGAGCCGCTCGCGGACCTCCGCCGCGAGCGCAGCGTCGACGTCGATCCATTCGGCGTCCGGCGTCTCCCCGAAGTAGAGCTCGTGCAGCGCGTAGAGGCGCCGGAGCTCCTCGACGGGTGCCGGGTGGTCGTCCGCGCGCAGGTCGGCGACGACGTCCGACATCCCGCCGTACCCGCCCCCCGGCCGCACGACGAGGAGCGACGCCGACTGACGTCCGCGCCGGTCCCCGCCCGCCGCTTCGCCGGCGGCCAGGGAGTCGAGGAGCCGTTCGGCCAGCGGCCGCCCCGCGGTCGCCTGGAAGGTGTCGGCGAGCGCGTCGACCGTCGCCCCCGAGACGAGGATGTTGCCCTGCGCGGCGAACCCGTCGCCCGCCCGGCCGCCTGCCCACTCGAAGCACTCCTCCCCGGTGAACGTGGCTGCGCCGCCCTTTGCGTCGACGACGCCGAGCTGGCGAAGCGCACGGTCCTCGTCTGCGCTCGTCAGCCGTGCCACCACCTCGCCGGCGGTGTGCCCAGCGCGGAGGAGGGCGATCCCCTCCGGTCCGTAGCGGACGTTTGCCATGGCCTGCGTGGCAAGCGCGCCGACCTCCCCCTCGGCCGACGGGACGAGCGAGCCGACGGCGAGGAACTTGGAGGCGACCGCGACACCCCACTCGCGCCGCCCAAGGT
>JACVSB010000244.1 GCA_014534155.1 Thermoleophilia bacterium | reverse complement strand
CGGGCTCGAGGAGCTTCACCGGCCGTGGATCGACGGGGTTGAGATCCGGTGTCGCGCGTGCGGGACGGAGGGGGTCCGCCGCATCCCCGAGATCGGCGACGTCTGGCTCGACGCCGGCATCGTCCCCTTCTCGACGCTCGGCTACGAGAACGGGCACCGGGTGGAGGGCGGGTATGCGACGGGAGCGTCGCGTGGCCTCTCCACCGCCGACCTCCCCGACCACTCCTACTGGGAAGAGTGGTTTCCGGCGGACTGGGTCTCCGAGATGCGGGAGCAGATCCGGCTCTGGTTCTACTCGCAGCTCTTCATGTCCGTCGCGCTCGTCGGGCGCGCGCCGTTTCGCTCCGTCCTCGGCTACGAGAAGATGCTCGACGAGCACGGCCGCGAGATGCACGGCTCCTGGGGCAACTTGATCCCCGCCGAGGAGGCGTTCGCGCGGATGGGCGCCGACGTCATGCGCTGGCAGTACTGCAGCCAGCCTCCCGATCGCGACCTCCTCTTCGGGTACGGGCCGGCGCACGAGATCAAGCGCAAGCTCCTCACGTTCTGGAACTCCGTCGGCTTCTTCGTCACGTACGCAGCGATCGAGGAGTTCGAGCCGCGGTTCGATGACCTCGCCGGCGGCCCCGGCGCGGAGGGGCTCCGCCCCCTCGACCGCTGGGCCGTCGCGCGCACGCAGCAGCTCGTCCTCGACGCTACCGACGCCCTCGAGGCACAGCTCACGCACCGGCTGATCCGCGCGTTCGACTCCTTCGTGGACGACCTCTCGAACTGGTACATCCGCCGCTCCAGGCGGCGGTTCTGGGAGGGCGAGGACGTGCGGGCGTTCCGGACGCTCTGGTACGCCCTCGCGCAGGCGCTTCGGGTCGTCTCACCCGTGATGCCCTTCCTCGCCGAGCACCTGTGGCGCACGCTCGTCGGGACTGCGTGCGCGGAGGCGCCGGAAAGCGTCTTCCTCGCCGGCTGGCCGGACGCGGTCGACCCCGATTGGGAGCTCCTCGAGGAGATCGGCGAAGTCCGGCGCGTCGTCGAGCTCGGGCGCGAGGCGCGCGGAACGGCCGGGATCAAGCATCGCCAGCCCCTTCGGCGCGTATTCGTGCGAGGCGCGGGCGCGGCGCGCGCCCATGCGGAGGAGATCGCCGAGGAGCTCCGTGTCGGGGAAGTCGGATTCGATCAGGGCCCAGTCGCGCGCGTCCGGCTGCTCCCCAATCTCCCGCGTCTCGGACCGAGGCTCGCGTCGAAGGTGCGCGACGTCCGCGCCGCGCTCGAGCGCGGCGCCTTCGAGGAGCTCGAGGGCGGCCGGATCCGGGTTGCAGGGGAGGAGCTCGAACCCGACGACGTGATCCGGGGCGAGCGGGTCGAGGTTCCGGGGTGGGCGATCGCGGACGACGGCCGGCTCTCGGTCGCGCTCGATACGACCGTCGACGCGGAGCTCGAGCTCAAGGGGCGGATCTTGGAGCTCATCCACGCGGTGAACACCATGCGGCGAGATGTCGGGCTGGAGCTGACCGACCGGATCGTGCTCACCCTGCCCGGCGACGGGGAGCTGCTCGAGCACGCGGACTGGATCAAGGCCGAGACGCTGGCCGTGCGGATCGAGGCCGGGGACGCACTCGCGATCGAGAAGGCGTCGTGATCACGAGGCTCGTCGTCGCGGCGGTCTTCGTGCTGGCGGCGGCGGCGGCCGGAGACGCGTTCCGCCCGGCCGGCGGGACGGACGCGCCCGCGCGTCCGGCGGCTGGCTCGCCCTCCGGGTCCGTGGCTGGCGTGCCGAGGTCGGGGCGCGAGCGCACGCCGCGCTACGTTGGCGAGGGGTCGTTCCTGCGCAAGAGCGTCGTTCGCGGGAGACGTGAGTACCTGAGCGCCGAGGCCGTCGAGGACGCGTTCCCCGGGAGCGCGACGGGCCCGATCGACATCTCGAAGATCGCCGTAGCTCCCGACGGCACGCTCGTCCTCGCCGTGTACAGGTTCCCGGCCGGGCAGCCCGCGGTCGGCGCCGTCCAGTTCTGGCGCCACCGCCGCCTCGTCGGCGCGTTCGTCGTCCCGCCGGGGTTCTTCGGCGGCGGTATGGCGTTCGATCGAACGGGCGCGCTCGTTGCCCTCTTCTCGCGCGACGGAGCTCTTCGCGGCGTCTACGATCGCGCCGGCCGGCGCCTCCAAGGCCTCCCCGCCTCGTTTCTCCTCGTCGACTGAGATCACCGGCCGGGCGGCCCCGAGCGTCCCACCGCCACCGCCCGGTACACGGCGCAAAATCTCCATGCCCGGTGTCAGACCCCGACGTGGCGCGGAAGCCGCGTCGCGAAGGGACGAGATGCGCCCGTATCGTCTGGGCCGGCGAGCGTCCACGGTGCAGAGTGTCGCGGGCGCGCTACGCGGCGGCGTTTGTGCGCCGGAGCTCGACCGGGAGCTTGAACGTGACGTCCTCCGTCTCCTCGGCGAAGGGGCGAACGTCGTCGACACCGCGCGCCGCGAACCAGGCGAGCACGCGCAGGACGAGCTTCTCCGGGGCGGAGGCCCCCGACGTGACGCCGAGCGTCTCGACTCCGGTCAGCCACTGCTCCTCGATCTCGGTCTCGTCGTCGATCAGGTAGGCGCTCACGCCGTGCGCGCGGGCCACCTCGACGAGACGGTTCGAGTTGG
>JACVSB010000164.1 GCA_014534155.1 Thermoleophilia bacterium | reverse complement strand
GTCCCCGAGCGCCTCGCCGAGTCCGGCTGGACGGGCGGCGAGTGCATCACCGACTCGCAGCTGATGGTCAACTACTACCGCAAGAGCCGCGAGGGCCGCGTCGTCTTCGGGAAGGGCGGCTGGGGGATCGCGCTCGCGGGCTGGATCCCCACGAGCTTCGACCGAAGCGCACGGCGTGCGCGCGGCGTCACCGCCGACCTCCACCACGCCTACCCGCAGCTTCGGGACGTCGCGATCGAGCACGACTGGTCCGGCCCGATCGACCGGACGCGCGACGGCCTGCCCCTGCTCGGGGAGCTCGGCGGCCGGCCGAACATCCTCTACGGCGTCGGGTGGAGCGGGAACGGCGTCGGCCCGTCCCTGCTCGGCGGGAAGCTGCTCGCGGGGAAGGCGCTCGGACGCGACCTCTGCGGAGACGGCGTGCCGCTTCCGCTCTGGAACCGCCGCACCGGGGCACTACCGCCGGACCCGATCCGATACGTGGGTGCGCACGTCGTCAGGGAGGCCGTGCGGCGAAAGGAGCTTGCCGAGCAGGAGGGGCGGCGGCCGCGGCGCCTGCACACCGCCCTCGCCCGGCTCGTCCCGGCCGGGCTCGAGGATCACTGAACCCCTCTAGGGCGGGGCGAGCCGCGTGCCGGCGCTTCGCGCGGCGGCTCTCCCCGTCTCGATCGCGGTCTCGATGTATGTCGTACCGAGGTAGTCGCCTGCGAGGTATACGTTCCCTAGCGGCTCCTCCAGCGCCGGCTGGAGCCGATGGCGGCCGGGCCGTGGATGCGGCACGCCCAGCTCCCAGCGCCGGATGACCGCCTCGCGAACCGACCCACGGAGGTCGGGGAAGCGCTCGTAGAGGTCGTCCAGGAAGCGCTGCTCGACGGCTTCGTCGCGGTCGTCCCAGAGGGCGCGCGCGAGGTTCGCGGCCGCGTAGACCATGAGGCTGCCGCCCGTCCGGCGCTCGCCCCCACGCCGGAGGGCGTTCGCCGTGTTGAAGAGCATGTTGAAGGACGCGTTCGGCGTCGCGGTCGCGTAGACACCGTCGTACGGCATCGGCGAGGTCTCGCGCGTGAGGAAGGAGCCGACGACGTAGGGGCCGTACGCGATGCGCTCGAGCGCATCGCCGACGTGCTCGGGGAGGCCGGTGATCATCCGGCGCGCCTCGAACGCCGGCGCCGCCACGACGGCGGCGCGGGCCGCGACCGTGCGCTCGCGCCCCTCGGCCTCGTACTGGACGAGGACTCCGTCCCCGCTGCGGCGGACGCGCCGCACGCGGGCCCCGGTTGCGACCCGCGCTCCCAGCTCGCGCGCAATGGCTTGTGACAGCATGCTCGAGCCTCCGAGGATGTTGCGCGTGAGGCCCTTCGTCCGATCCCACACGAGCTGGAAGTAGCCGATGCCATAGCCCGCGGACACCTCCTCCGGCTCGCCCGACGAGCGCCGGATGGTCGCTCGGAATGTCTCGTCCACGTCGCGGGGCAGGGAGCCGAGGAAGTGCGCGAACGTCGTGTCGTCGCGGTACGCGAGCACGCGGGCCCGCCGCCCGGCCTCGGTCTCGCCCGGGCGCAGGCGGGAGACGCGCCCGTACTCGGCGACGGCGAGGCGCAGGCGGACGCCGGAACGCACGAGCGCGAGCCGGTCGCGGGGCGCGAGCGGCAGGCGGAAGGGGTACGTCTCCACGCGTCCGCCGGCGACGAGGCGTCCGTTCAGGACGACACCGGTGAGAACGCCGGGCAACTCGACCGCCTGCACGCCCGTCTCGTGCAGGAGCCGCCCCGTCTCCGTCTCGTCGCCGCCCACCACGTGCCCGCCGAAGTTGAGCCAGTAGGGGTCGCGCGCCTCGGACATGAGGCGCCCGCCGACCCGTTCGGTCGCCTCGAGCACGCGGACGTCCCGGTCCCGAAGCTCCCATGCGGCGGCGAGCCCCGCAATACCGCCGCCGACGACGACGACCTCTGCGCGCTCCTCGCTCACGCCGAGCCTCCCGCATAGACGTTCCGCGGCTGCCCGGCTGCGAAGAGGAGCAGGTTCTCGAGCGTGAGCCGGAGGAGCTCGGCGGTCGCGGCGTCCGTGTTGTACGCGACGTGCGGGGTCAGGAGGAGCCCGGGCGCGTGCAGGAGTGGGTGCTCGGGCGGAAGCGGCTCCTGCTCGAAGGCGTCGAACGCCGCGCCTGCGATCCGTCCTTCCTCCAGGGCGGAAACGAGCGCACCCGTGTCGACGAGCTGGGAGCGTGCGGTGTTCACGAGGAGCGCGTGCGGGCGCATGAGGCCGAGGAGGCGACCGTCGACGAGGCCCTCCGTCTCGCGGCCGTGCGCGACGTGGAGCGAGACGACGTCCGACGCCGCGAAGAGCTGATCGAGCGAGACGAACGGCGCGCGGAGCTCTCGCTCGCGCGCCTCCGACGGCGAGCGCGTCCACGCGGCGACGCTCATTCCGAGCCCCTTGCCGATCTCCACGGCGCGCCGGCCGATCGGCCCGACCCCGACGACGCCGAGGCTCCGGCCGGCGAGCTCGAGGCCCGCGAGCGCGCCGGGCCGCCAATCGCCGCTGCGGACGAGCGCGTCGCCCTCGCAGACCCGGCGCGCGAGCGCGAACGCGAGCGCGAACGCGTGCTCCGCGACCGCGTTCGCGCCGTAGCTGGGGACGTTGCACACCGTTACTCCGCACTGCTCGGCCTCGTCCAGGGGGATGTAGCTCGCCGCCCCCGAGCCTGCGAAGCTGACGACGCGGACGCTCGGAACGCCGGAGAGGACACCCCGCGGGATCCCCCACATCAGGAAGACCCCGTCCGCTCCGCGAAGACGCTCCACCCACTCCTCCGCGTCGCGCGGAACGCGGTCGTGCCAGACGAACTCGTGCCCCTCGGCGCGCGCGGGCTCGGGATCGAGGAGCGCGCGTGCCGCCGCGTCGCCGTCCGCGCACACGAACCTCATGCGGCGAACGTACTCGATGAGCGAGGACATGGATAATCGGCGCCTGGTGGACGAGGGCCCGTTCGCGCAACTCTTCTCGCCGCTCACCGTACGCGGGCGTTCGCTGCGAAACCGGATCGTCTTCACCGCGCACACGACGAGCTTCGGGGAGGACGGGGTACCGGGCCCGCGCGCCCGCGCCTACTACGAAGCCCGGGCGGCCGGGGGCGCGGCGCTCATCGTCATGGAGCCGCTCCCGGTGCATGCGAGCGGGGGCGTGACGCCTCAGAACTACCGCTTCGCGGACGATCGCTTCGTCCCGGCGCTCCGCGCGCTCGTCGAGGCCGTGCACACGCACGGAACGACGTTCGTCTCGCAGCTCTACCATCTGGGGCCGAACGCCGACGAGACGGCGACGTTCCGCGAGCGGTGGGGCCCCTCCGAGCGGCCCGTACCCGACGGGCCCGGGATGGTGCACGAGCTCGACGAGACGGACATGGGCGAGCTCCGCGAGGGACACGTACGTGCCGCGCGCGTTGCCGTCGAGGCGGGCGTCGACGGCGTCGAGTGCATGTTCGCCTACGACACGCTCGTAGACGGGTTCATGGCAGCGCGCTGGAACCGGCGCACCGACGCCTACGGTGGCTCCTTCCCCAACCGGATGCGCCTCGCGCGGGAGATCCTGGGCGCGCTTCGCGAGGCGATCGGCCCCGACCGCGTGCTCGGCGTCACGCTGAGCGCCGGCCTGGCCGAGTACGTCGACGCGGCGGCGCACCTCTCCGAGACGTGCGACCTCGACTACGTCGGCGTGGGGAACGGAAGCTACGACGCGCCGCACCTGCTCATCCCCCCGATGGGCACGGAGCCGGGGATGGGGATCGCGTGCGCCGCGCCGGTCCGCGCTCGCATCGAGGGGCCGGCCGTGATCGCGGAGGGGCGGATCAACCACCCCGGCCTGGGTGAGCGCGCGCTCGGCGAGGGCGCCTGCGACCTCGTCGGCATGACGCGCGCGCTCATCGCGGACCCGTCCATGCCCATGAAGGCCGCGGGGGGATCGGTCGAGACGATTCGGCCCTGCATCGGCGACAACCTCTGTATCGCGCGGCGCATCCGCAAGTTTCCGATCGCCTGCCTCCAGAACCCGGAAGCGGGGTTCGAGGCCAAGACGCGCACCAACGGAGGCCGACGAATCGCAGTCGTCGGCGGTGGCGTCGCGGGCCTCGAAGCGGCCCGGCGCGCTGTTGAGCTGGGCAACGACGTGACGCTGTTCGAGCGGGACCTGGACCTCGGCGGACAGACCCGTCTCTTGGCTCGCCTTCCCGGACGGGAGGAGTACGGCTTGGCGGTCACGTGGCGCGAGCGCGAGCTCGAGCGCCTCGGCGCGGACGTCCGCCGGGGGCAGACGGCCTCCGCGGAGGCCCTCGTTCGCCTCGACCCGGACCTCGTCGTCGTCGCCACCGGCTCCTCGCCTGCCTCGAACGCCGACGGCGCTCTCGCGGTACACGACGTCCTCCGCGAAGACCCGCTGCCCGACGGGCCTGCCCTCGTCCTCGACGAGGAGGGCACGCACAAAGGCCTCGGCCTCGCCGAGCTCCTGGCCTCGAGTGGACGCGACGTCACGCTCGTCGCGCTCGCTGGCTCGGTCGGCGCCGAGCTCGC